>JASFHU010000240.1:0-6675 GCA_050123055.1 Anaerolineae bacterium | reverse complement strand
CCAAAAAAGGTACCTTATCAATAAGTGGGGGCGGGGTATGTGCGGGCGGCAAAGCCGCCCGCACATACCCCATCTTCCCCCCGTTGATTTCAAAGATACCAAAAACGGATCATGGAGGCTAAAGAAATCCGGGCTCTACCGGGGGGGGAGTGGCTTGCGTACAGCAATTCTCTGCAGAGCCCGGTCGAAGGCAATGCCTGATAGTCACATGATCAGGGGTATCAGCACTTGGCTCACGCACAGGCCCAGGAGGAGGAAAAGGAGCACTCCTCCAACGACCCGGGCACAGCCCCCTCGCTCCTTCTGGACTGGCGTCAGTTCCGTGGGCTGCAGGTCCGTCCTGGCCAACCCACGCTGCTGTTCCATGGTGGCAGGTACGCGGCCGACCCGCTGCCCAAACAGGAGCGGTGGCCGATCCTGCAGGTAGCCCTGCTGCTGGGACCATTGCGCCTGCTGCTTGCGGCGCTGCTGCTCGGCCCAGCCGCCCGCCCTCAGGTTTTCCAGCCACTGCTGGTGTTGCCGCTGGTGCACCTCCCACAGCCACCGTGGGCTATGCGCCGACTGCTGAGCGTGCTGTTGCGCCTGCTGGTGCATCTCCATCGCCCGCTGGGATGCTTCCTGGTGGAACTGCTGCGCCCGCTGCTGTGCCGATTGCTGAAAGTTGGTCAGACCAAAGCCTGTCATCTCATGCCCTCCTCATCGTCATGGGCGGGGAGCCCAGCCCCTTCTCCTGACGGTGTGCCTGTCGTCACCATCCTGGGGGCTGCTCCCGCGTGAACAACGCCTGCATGCTCTCTTCACCTCTATGAACGAGGGAGTGAGAGCGTTTTCCGGCATTGGGGCAGGGGATAGTGTGAGCCGGTCATGCGGGGCTGGCAGAGCCCGGTGCGCGGGAGCGCTCGTACCTACTCGTCTCCCGGGCAATTGACATTGTCAGCCAGGTCGGGTAGAATATGGGCAGAACCATCTCGCCGGAGGAGAGTCTAGTGAAGATCACAGGCTTCACCTGGCTTGACGACATCGTCGAAAAGATTGCTGTGAGACATCATGTCGAGCAGGACGAAGTGAGGGAGCTCTTTGCAAACAGACCTCAGTTCCGACGGGTTGAAAGAGGACACCGGCCAGACGAGCATGTCTATAGCGCTGCCGGACAGACCGATGCCGGTCGCTACTTGGTTGTCTATTTCGTGTACAAGCGGAACAGACGTGCCCTGGTTTTGTCTGCTCGGGATATGACGCGTGCAGAGCGGAGGAAATATGAGCGAGGGTAGGAGTTCAATCTCACAAGCCAGGTCATACCGGGAGATCGCAGAGTTCTGGGACACACAGGATCTGGCCGAATACTGGGATCAGACTGAGCCTGTCGAATTCGATGTGGAGATCCAATCTGAGGTCACGTACTTTGCCCTGGAGAGGGAGCTTTCACAGAAACTCGCAGAAGCCGCTGACGAGCGCGGAGTTACCGCAGAAACTCTGCTTAACATATGGGTACAGGAAAAGCTCACCGAGGGAACGGCACCGGCTGCTTAACACAAGACAGACAGTCGTGTATTTTGGCTGCTTTCGCCACGATGTCGCGCTCCAGCCCCAGAATGCAGACCCTATCGACGCTGCTCAAGCGCTGCTCTTATCTGCACTCAACCGCGCCGAGAACCAAGGACAGAGATAGCCAAAAAAAGAGTTCGACACCTCAAAGGTCGAGCCCCTGGAAAACGAGAGGCTCGACTCTATTGTGGTTGTCGGATCGTCATCATTCAGGAGGCAACCGGCAAGAGTGACTCCTTTGTTCCTCAGTCAACGCCCCCTCCAAATCAAACTGCCTACGAACTTCCAGGAGGTACCCATCTCTGGACTCCGCCATCTCAGGAACCCAGGGAATTAGGGTTCAGAACCTGAGCGGGCGCAGCGAAACCCTCTGCTGCTGCTGGTGTAGGATGGTTCGTTGTGGAGGCGATAGGCGGCGCGGGCCCCCCTCTGATTACTGTCCCACGAACCGCCACGCAGCACCCGTCGCACCTCCGCCTGTGGGTCCTCACGGCCATCATCCCCATCATAGGGATAGGGCCCGAATTCGTTAGCCGTCCACTCCCACACGTTGCCAGCCATGTCAGCCAAGCCATAGGGGCTGTCACCATCCGGCGAGTAGCGGCCCACCGGCGTCGTGCCACCGGGACCACCCTCGCGAGAGTTGCAGTTCTTCTTGTCGAACTCATCCCCCCAGGGATAGAGCCGACCGTCGCTCCAACGTGCTGCCTTCTCCCACTCAGCCTCGCTGGGCAGGCGGATCTCTACCTCCGCCCGCTCGCTCTGCCAGCGGCAGTAAGCCTGGGCGTCGTGCCAACTCACGTAGACGACAGGATGCGTCTCCGTACCCTCTGGAATGCGCCCCCCCTTCCAGTGTCCGGGCTTCCCATGGTCTGTCGCTTCTACGAAGTGTTGGTATTGCTCATTGGTCACCGGGGTCCGCCCTATCCAGAAGCCCCTGACAAAGACCTCGTGCTGGGGTTTCTCAGAATCGTGAGCCCGCTTGTCGCAGTCTCCGCTGCCCATCCAGAAAGCGCCGGAGGGCACGTAGACCATTTCCACGCCACCAAAGCTGCGCACCTTGCTAGGGGCCGGAGCTTCCCTCTTTCCCCTGGGCAGCGAAGGCGTCGAAGGTCTCTGGGTTGTCTTCACTCTGTCTGCCGCGCAGGCCTGGAGTTCGGCCAATTCCTTTCGCTCCCTTGCTTTCCCAAGCAGATTGGCCGCGTCCGAAAAGTCCGGTGCTTCGGCCACCAATGCCTCGAGGACACCAACCGCTGCTGCCCAGTCCCCAGCTTCCTGGGCTGCCTGGGCCTGGCTGTAGAGTCCCTCCCACCGCCGCAGGCCTTCGACCTCTTTTCTTGCCCTGGCCGCGATCCCCTCCGGGTCAGCAAACTGGGAGTCCAGTTTCTGGATCTCTTGCATCCTGACCAGCGCCTGTGACCAGTCTCCGGCGTTTGCCAGCGCCTGGGCTTGTTCGTACAGGGTCTGGCACTGTCGCGCCGTCTCTTCGCGCTGAATCTCGACCTCTACCCTGGTCAACAGTCTGTCGTTGTCGCGGTAGCCTGGTTCAAGCTGCTCAGTCTGGTACAAAAGCTCGCCTGCTTCTACCCAGCGCCCATCCTCCATTGCCAGGACTGCGCGGTCGTGGAGATTGTCGAGCTCGGCCTGGCGCTGCTGCTCTGCGACCTTTTGCTTCGCCGTGACCAGCAGGCTCTCGGGATCGGCATAGTCGGGGGCGAGGGCCACAATTTCGGCAAAGACCTTGACCACAAGCGTCCACTCTTCCGCCCGGTGGAGATGTCGCGCCTGAGCATAGAGATCGGCTAATTCCTTCTGTGTCTTCACTCGTTTCAGCAGGTCGGCGGCGTCCTTGTAATTCACTTGCTCGCCGACCAGCTTTTCCAGGGCAACCAACGCACCAGACCAATCCCCTTCCTCTCGCGCTGCCTGAGCCTGGGTGTAGAGGCCTGCCAGTTTGCTCTGGCGCCTGGCCTCTTCCAGCTTGGTTGCTGCATCTTGATGGTCCGGGCGCTCCCTGACGATAGCTTCAAAGCAACGACAGGCTTCGTCCCAATCCTCTCGCCAGCGGGCGCTCACTCCGTCGGTATAGAGCTTACACAGCCGTTTCTCCCGTTCCTCCTCATCTTCAGAAGGCAGCTCTGGCGCTCTGATTTCCGCACGCTTTGCAGTCGGCCTTTCAGTGATGTGAAAGAGCACGCCGTCGGGGGACCGCATGTACAGCACCGGAGTTCCCCACTCCACGGTGTTGTTCACAGCCATGTTGATCGCCTTGCGAGCTTCGGCCACAGCGCCATCCACCGGCTCTCCATCACCCAGTGCTTCGTAGAATTGCTGGGCAAACTCGATCGCTGCCCGGTCCGTGATCCTGTATTGCATAGCCAATACGGCGGGAATCCCCTTGCGCACCAGAGCGGCAGCGGTGCTGGAAAAGATATCACGCTCGTCGCCCCGTCCGCCCTCTCACGCGTTCAGCAGAACCAAGCGCAGAGAAAAGTGATCGGCCAGCAAACGGCCCAACTGCGAGGCACTGAGAGGTTTTGACTTGCCCTGGCGATCTGTCATGCAAACAAGACCGGTCCCAGCATTGCGATCGAATCCACCATGTCCCAGAAAGTGAAAGATGTGCCACGGTCCGCTCCTGCGCATAGCTCGCTGCAAGTCACGCCAGCCCTGGCCCGGCAGCCATTTCAGTTGAACCAGGCCATCTCTTTGCAGATCTTTGATGGCCTCCTCTATCCGCTGCTTTTCACGAGGGACGTCCAGCGACTCCAAATCTGAAGGGCTGGAGACCATACTCAAGATGCGCAGTGGTGGCTGCACGGTCAGTGATTGGGTTCGCCGAGGTACCGAGAGGTAACGCACGATCGGCGTTTGCGTGGACAGGATCAAATAGTCACCCTCGCCCGGATGGTAGAGGTACTCCCAGGGAAGTATCGCCAATTCCGGTGGTTGGATGCGGAGTACGAGTCGGAGTCCCTTCTCCTGGCGGCGGGCCTCGCGCAGACTTTGATCGTAACAACTGCGAACGTCTGAGCTAAAGAGCAAATCAAACAACTCCCGTCCAAACTTGCGCACGGCGAGCTGCTCCTCAGACAGCGTTCGGCGACGTTCTCCACCTGAGCGGAGGAGGGCGTTCTGTAGGGCTAGGAAACGGTTTTCCAACGTCAACTCGTCGAAGGGGAAGTAAATGGTAGAATGCGCCTCACCCACCGGCGAGTCGACGACGGTCACAGAGTATTCGCGTCCACCGCCAGCGATCTGCAGTTCAAACTCGAGGTAGTTCGAACGCCTTGGTTGCTTGCGACGACTTGGCATGCTCCTCCTCACCTGTCTCGTGGCTCTGGAGTGTGGTATGACTGCATACCCGAAACCTAATGAGTGACTGGGTGGGCAGACGCCCTAGACACAGATCCCGGACACCTGATGATACGCCTGCCAGATTCTATGCGTCGCTGCGTAGAAAGTGCAAAGATAGGAAAACAAACATCAGGCTCTACATCATTATACACCAACAAGCCCCGGAGGGCAAGGCTCTTTTTCCCCCTCCGAGGCTCTTGGTTGACGCACCGGCTGGACCCAGCCAGTGCCAGTAGCAACAGAAACAGCTACCTCAACGACCGCACTACCCCGGCCAGGCCCGCCACCCCGCCCTCGATCTCCTCCTCGCTCAGCGCGCAGAAGGGCAGCCGCACGAAACGGTCCCCCCTACCATCGGCATAGAAGCTTCGGCCATTGGTCAGCAGCAAGCCCGCCTCTTTGGCTTTCTGCTGCAACGTCCTCGCATCAATAGGCGCGTTCAGCATCGCGCCTACAAAGAACCCACCATCGGGCCGGTACCAGGTGGCCAGATCGCCCATGTACGCCTCCAGCGCACCCAGGGTCGCATCCAACAGGGGTTGGTAGGTCGACTTGAGATCCTGGATCTGCGGCTCCAGCCATCCCCGCCGGACAAAATCGTAGACGATCGCCTGGTTCAGATAGCTGGCATTGATATAGGTCTCCTCAGCCATCTGGGTCAGCGGCCCGGCGATCTGCTCCGGCATGGTCAGGTGGCCCACCCGTAGCCCGGGACTGATCAGCTTGCTGAAAGAGGACATCTGCAACACGCGGTCGGGCGCCAGTGCCAGGAACGAAAGCACGTCCTCCCCCCGGTAGCGCAGTTTGCGGTAGGGCAGATCCTCCACGATCCAAAAGTCGTACTGGCGGGCCAGCTCGATGATGCGGTGGCGCTTTTCCAGCGCCAGCACCGTGCCGCTGGGGTTCTGGAAATCGGGGATGAGATAGAGGAACACGGGCCGCTTGCCCTCCTCGAGGCGTCGCTCCAGGTAGCCTATGTTCAGGCCATCCCCTTCCATCGGCACCCCCTGGAGCCGCGCCCCGGCGCGGCGCAACAGGATCAGCGGGCGGTCGTAGGTTGGCTCCTCGACAAAGACCCAATCACCCGGCTTGACCACCATCCGGATAAACAGGTCCAGCAAGCTCAGCGACCCCTGGCCTACGATCACCTGGTCGGGCCTGGTGTTGGTCTCGCTGGCGAGCTGTTCCCGCAGGGGCATGAACCCCCCCGACTTGCCATACTGCAGCACCTCGTCGCCATGATGCGCCAGCACCGCGCCCGCGCACTCGGCGATCTGGGCCGTAGGGAACGTGCTGGTGGGTGGTGTTCCCCGCGTCAGTTTGATCACCTGTTCGTCCATCGTCCACGTCCTCCTCATCGCTGTTACTCCGGATCTCTGTGCCCGCCTTTGTCCCATTCTCCCCCGGCATCCTGATCTCAGCAGGGCCGTTGGGCGCAGCCTCCCCAGAGTCAGCGTATTGTACTCAAGATCCAGAGAGGATGCAACCTGGGCCGCCTTCGCAGCAGGCCACCTTCGCGCCTTCCGGGATTCAAGCACCCCTAAGCATCATCCCGAGCGTTCGACTTCGCCTCTGTTCGCCGAAGGTCTCCTGACCGAGGCGGGATTGGGCTCGGTCAGGAGACCCTCACGGTCTATGCCTCACACCTTGCCCATCACCAGGGCGATCAAGGCCATGCGGATGTAGACGCCGTTCTTTGCCTGGCGGAAATAGGCCGCACCCGGCAGGTCGTCCACATCGGTCGCGATCTCGTCCACCCGCGGCAGGGGATGG
>JASFHU010000239.1:0-6687 GCA_050123055.1 Anaerolineae bacterium | reverse complement strand
CGCCCGCCGGTATCCTCCCAGATCTCTGGACCAGTCCCCAGATAGTGTGCCTTGGGATTCGACGGGTTGACGTGCTGCCCCACGTAAAAATAATCCGGGTGCTCCGCACAGATCTCCTTCAACCTCTTTCGTGCCCCGGCCGTACCCTCCGAAGCAGGGGTGAGAACCAGTTCCGCGCCAAAGGCCCGCAGCACTTTTCTGCGCTCCAGACTCTGGATTTCGGACATGACCAGAATGGCCCTGTACCCCTTGACCGCGGCGATTGAGGCTACAGCCATCCCTGTGTTGCCACTGGTACATTCGATCAACGTACTTCCGGGCAAAAGCTCGCCCCTGGCTTCGGCGTCCTCGACGATCTGCAGGACCGCCCTGTCCTTCAGGCTCAAGGGGTTCATGAACTCGCATTTGGCGTATACCCGGCCCTCTGCCAATTGCTCCAATCTTAGCAACGGCGTATGGCCGATCATCTCGGTGATGTTTCGGTAGAATCGCATCGTGACCAGTCCACCCGAGTTCGTCCGGGTTAGGCGCTTGACCGAATGTCAAAAGCATTGTACAATAGGCCCGCTGATGATCCAAACTCACCACCGCGCCTCGCAGAGTGGTGCAACGCGCCAAAGGCTCATGTCAGCAAAACGTCCTTGAAATGGGGGACAGAACCATGCCGATTTACGAATACCGTTGCACCGACTGCCAGTCGACCTTTGAAATTCTCCGTCCGATGAGCAAGGCCGACTCGGCTGCACCTTGCGCTCGCTGCGGTAGCAGCCATACGTCCCGTGCCATTTCCCTGTTCTCGGCTATCAGCCGGGGGGGCAACGGTGAGACCCGGGCTGTCAGCGGTGCCGGCGGTGGGTGCGGCTCCTGCGCAGGCACCCATTGTGCCACCTGCAGCCACTAATCAATTGGGCGCCACCGGCGGCGCCACAGAGAGAAAGGAACGCCATGGATCTCTTTGACAAATGCCGAAAGTGGACCGCGGCCAAGGATCTCATGGAAACCGGCATGTACCCCTACTTTATGCCACTGGATGACACGGAAGGCACAGAGGTCACCATCGGCGACAAGACCCTGGTGATGATCGGGTCCAACAACTACCTGGGTCTGACCACTCATCCCAAGGTCCGTGAAGCGGCCATCGATGCAACGCGCCAATTCGGCACCAGTTGCACCGGCTCCCGTTTCTTGAACGGCACACTGGCCTGGCACCTGGAGCTGGAAAAGCGCCTGGCCGACTATATGGAAAAAGAGGCCGCCCTCGTGTTTAGCACGGGCTACCAGGTCAATGTTGGTACCATCTCCTCCCTGGTTGGCCGCGGGGACTATGTCATCACCGACAAGGATGACCACGCCAGTATCGTGGATGGCTGCCGCCTGTCCTTTGGGACCCTGAAGCGCTATCGCCACAACGACATGCATGACCTGGAACGAACCCTGAGCCGAATCCCTCTGGAGGCCTGCAAGCTAGTCATCGTGGACGGCGTGTTCAGCATGGGCGGCGACATCGCCCCCCTGCCCGACATCATCTCTCTCTGCAAAAAGTATCACGCCCAATTGATGGTTGATGACGCCCACTCTGTCGGTGTGCTGGGCGGCGGCAAGGGTACAGCCGTGCACCTGGGTGTGAACGACGACGTGGATCTGGTCATGGGCACCTTTAGCAAGTCTTTTGCCTCTCTGGGCGGCTTTATCGCCGGATCCGAGCCGGTCATTCACTACATCCAGCACCACGCTCGCTCCCTCATCTTTAGCGCCTCTATGCCACCTGGCAACGTGGCCGCTGTTTCTGCCGCGCTCGATGTCATGCTCGAAGAACCAGAGCGGATCGAACGGGTAAACCAGATTAGCGATTACATGCGGGAGGAGTTCCAAAAGATAGGTTTTCGCACTGGAGACAGCCAGACACCGATCATTCCCATTATCATCGGCGACCAGAACGCCACATTCCTAACCTGGCGCCTGCTGTTTGAAGAGGGCATCTATACCAATCCCGTCATCCCGCCGGCCGTGCCGCCCAATCTCTCCCTGTTGCGCACCAGCTATATGGCCACGCACACCGACGAGCAGATGGCGTTCGTCCTGGAGAAATTTGAGAGGATCGGCAAGATGCTCGATCTGATCTAGCGCCCAGAGGAATTGACGCAATACCTGCGAGCCCGGCACGCGCCACAGACGTGCCGGGCTCCTGTTTTACTCCACCGGCACAGCATAGACAAAGTGCATCGGCTGGTCGTGGACGGGCAACGTCACCTTTTCTCGCTGGCTGACCGTGATCAAGATGCCCCTGGGAGCCTGGCGGAGCAACTCGACCAATCCTCCGGGCCGGGCCAGCGCTACCTCCAGGGTTTGTACCTCACCTATCGCTTCCAGGCGATAGGGCGCTGGTACCGGCAAACCATCCACTGTCACATGCTCGCCATCGGTGCTAATCGCCGACGAGGCCACAATCCGCCGCCCGTTCAGTGCCAGTGCTTCGGCGCCGGCATTCCGCAGCTCGTTGATAAGGTCATGCAGGTCTAGCACGCTGACAGGTCCTACAATCTCCAACTCGACGCCCGGTCCCGAAACTTTGGCCAGTCCATTGGCAACCCGGAGATGATTCACTTCACCTACCAACGATTCCAAGACCGTGCCACCTCTATCACGATCCTCCAGTTCGGCCAGTTGCACTTGCAGCGCCCCGATCTCGTCCCTGAGCCGCGCGTTGCTATCGATCAGGTCGGCCACCACAAACTCCCACTCTGCATTCCCCGTTGCCTGACGTGCATCGCGTTGCGACCTTAGCTGAACCACCAGCAATAGGCCAAGTACCAGACAAAGCGCAGTCAAAGAGAGTTGCCCGACCCACTTGTTGTCAAACATCGGTTCAGTCCCCGGGCCTGGCATGCTGGACGAGGAACCCACCAGAATAGCCAGGCAGAGCCATGCCAGCCACACCCTCGACATCAAAGCCAAGTCCATAGACGCGCTGCTTTTCCTTCAACTGCTTGAGGTAGGAAGGATTGCGGAGATACTCTTGCTGGACCTTGGGATTGCCAATGGCACGGATAGAGTAAGGTGGTGATAGGCGCGTGTTGTTGACCATCACCGTGCTGCCAAGACAATAGATCGACGAATTGCTGACCAGACGCTCATTGTTGATAGCAACGGCCTCAGAGCCCGCCATCCACAAGAGGTTCACAATGTCGCGAAGGTCATACTCGTGGATGATGTAGGCGTTCGGGTCCGCCCCCCGGGGGATCCGGACTTTGCTGTCATCCAATGTAACCAACACACCCGGCCCCTGCACGGGCGTTAGACCTGCCAGAAGCTGCTGCCGATCGAGCTCGGACTTGAGGGCCTGAAACCGGTCGGTATTGGCTGCTGCAGCCTGTTGGCGCTCAGCGACCTCCCGGCGCAACTCGGCAAGGGTCGCCCTGAGCTCCTTTTGCTCCACCTCCAGCCGCTCGATGCTAAGCCAGATTTTGGCCGACCCGGGGCTGGGATCTGGAGACCCATCACCATTTTCCCCACGCCAGGACAGGATGAGCAGGATGCCCAAGGTGAGACCCACGGCCAACATGGAGATAGTACGAATAGCCCCCTTCCCTCGACCAGTAGACACGTTCCCTATACCTCTTCAGCCGTCACTGCACACATTGGAAGAATGCAACACTGCTTGGACAAAGGGGAATGGCTGGGGAAGCATGGCAAGCCAGAGATGCTCCCGGCTGCCTCGAAAAACAGATCGCAAACAGATCCCTGGAAAAGTTGCCGAGTTCCTCATTCCGTGTGGATCTGAATGTCAAAAGCCTTGCGGTTGTCGCTGAGATCTATCTCACCGTCCACAGGAGCTACAACCACCTCCAGATAATAGGCCTGATGGTAGGGTATCTTGTCCAGCCCGTCGAAACGGACGATCTGAACCTCGCCAGGAGCGATGCTCGCCACACTGGCATCTTGGGTCAGTACGAACTCGGCATCCGCCGGAGCAGACAGTCGTGCCTGTACGGCTACATCCTGTTCCGTTTCAGTGCCCGTATTCTCCACCACTACCAGGAGCGCAACCGCCTCGCGCCGGACCATCAATTGTTTGTAGCTCAGCGGAGGATCAAAGTCCACCGCCATTACAGCCAGATTGTGTTTGCCATCATCCACCGCCAGGGGGCTGGTCAACTGCTCCGGCGAACTGGCAGCGGGCGTTTTGTCGACAACCTCCACTTCCGCACAACCGGTCAACAAAACGAGTATCAAAAGTGCACCAGTGATCCAGGGAAGCTTTGATTTGCTGTTCCTTGGCCACATAAGCGTGCCTCCTTGCATCTTTCTGTGCAAATCCGCACAGCAACTGCGCCAACTGCCTGCTACTATACACGATGGGCTCCGATTTGTCAAGGCTCACACCGGCCCCCCCATACTCCGCCCTGGATGGTGGGCTTGCCATGGTACAAGAGTTGGGTTATAATTCTTGGGTCGTTTTGCTCGAAGCGCACTTGCGGTCAGGCAAACGCTTCGATGACAGCTAACGAAGGTACGCAGATGCAGGCTGACGAACAACCCAAATCCCGTGCGAGATCAGCCCTCCGCGAGTTTGTGGAGACAGTGCTTTTCACGCTACTCATCTACTTCCTCGTTCGCCACTTTCTGTTCGAAAACTACAAAGTCGTGGGACACAGCATGGACCTGACGTTGCACGACAACCAGTACCTGGTCGTGAACAAGCTGGGCTATCGTTTGCATGAGCCCCAGAGGGGAGACATTATTGTCTTCCGCGACCCGCGAAACTCGGAACGCAAGCTAATCAAACGTGTCATTGGCCTGCCAGGTGAAACTCTGGAGATTCAGCAGGGCAAGGTGTCTGTCAACGGAGGGCGGTTGGACGAGCCGTACATCCAGGCTCCAGGTCGCTATTCCGTGCCGCCAACTCTGATCCCTGCCGATCAATACTACGTTCTGGGTGATAATCGCAACAACTCGAGCGATTCGCACAATTGGGGCGCGCTTCCCAGAGACGAGATCATCGGCAAGGCCTGGCTTTCGTACTGGCCGCCTGAGCTCTGGCAGATTGTCCCGCACATAGAATATGAGAATGGGGTATCTTTTCAATAGATCGGGGGATCACCCCCACCTATTGAGAGAATACAGAATGGGCCGTGAAAACCTGTAGATTCATTGATGCACAGGGGTAAGGAATGGCATTTTCCGAAGAGCAGATCAGGGACATGGTGCGAAAGGTTCTTCTGCGGACCTTGGGGCCCAATGGGATTGCTGAAGGTCCGGTCTCCGGGTCCGGGACCAGCTCGCGGCCGTCCCGTACATCGGTGACCGAAGCTGATGTCTTGGCCGTTCCTACTGGCGGGTCCCTGTCTGTATCTGCTGAGGCCATGATCACACCCTTGGCCCGCGACACGGCCCTGGAGCGCAAGGTAGAACTGGTCCGAGAGCCAGAGATCGTATCCGAAGGCCGTTCTGCTCCTGGCCCGGCGGCGGATCGTACCGTGGCTTTGGGTGCCGATCACGGCGGCTATGCCATGAAGGAAGACCTGAAAGCCTACCTGGGTGAGCTGGGCTACCAGGTGATCGACTGTGGCACCCATAGCACCGCATCGGTCGACTATCCCGATTTCGCCTATGCAGTCGCCAAGTTGGTGGCCGGAGGCCGTGCCTGGCGCGGCATCATCGTCGATGGCGCCGGTATCGGCTCGTGCATGGCCGCCAACAAGGTGCCGGGTGTGCGTGCGGCGATGTGCTACGATCACGCCACAGCGTCCAACTCGCGCGAGCACAACAACGCCAACGTCCTGTCCCTGGGAGGGATGCTGTTGGGCCGTAACCTGGCCCGCCAGATCACCAAGACCTGGCTGGACACCGAGTTTGGCGGCAGTCGCCACGCTCGCCGGGTGGACAAAATCATGACCATCGAGCGACGGTTTCTGCGCAGATGACACATGAGCTCTTATCAAGATTCTCGGCCAAGAGGGTAAGGTGAAACTCGATTCGGCAACCGTTGAGCGCCTGGTGGAACAGATCACCAAAGAGGTGCTGATTCTCCTACATGAAGAAGACGCAGGCCCCGCGCCAGCCCAGGCTGATGGTCCATGTGTCGACTGTATCGGCGCATGTGTCACCCAATGCCACGACAAGGTCCAACAAGTAGTCAATGCTGGCGCATCGCGGCTCACATCGACCCTGGGCAACGTCGACATGGGGGCCAAGATCGCCAAAACGATCGATCACACGCTGCTCAAGCCAGATGCCACCCAGGACCAGATCGCCCAGCTATGCTACGAGGCGCGGACGCATGGCTTTGCGGCTGTATGCGTCAATCCAGCTTACGTCAAACTGTGCAGCCAGTTGCTTGAGGGCACACCGGTCCACGTCTGCACCGTCGTTGGATTCCCGCTGGGGGCCACGCCCCCAGAGGTGAAAGCCTACGAGGCTCAACAGTCGATGGACGACGGCGCCACCGAAGTGGACATGGTGATCAACATTGGTGCCCTCAAGTCCAAAGACTATGCGCTGGTGGAGCGAGATATTGCCAGCGTGGCCCGCACCTGTCACGCCGGCGGATCCATCCTGAAAGTGATCATCGAGGCAGCGTTGCTGTCTGACGAAGAAAAGGTGATCGCCTGCCAATTGGCCAAAGCGGCAGGCGCCGATTATGTAAAAACAAGCACCGGCTTTGGGCCTGGCGGGGCTACCGTCCAC
>JASFHU010000238.1:0-6694 GCA_050123055.1 Anaerolineae bacterium | reverse complement strand
ATGGCGTCGGCATAGCCCGTGTTTAAACCCAGCCCCTGCGGCGGGTTGGCATCCACGACAGTACGAAGGCTGGCAAGGGTAAGGGGTGCATGGGCGGCCACCCCAGCCGTGTTCGCAATCGCCAGTTCTCCCACCTCCGTGCTATACGCACCGGTGGCGAGAAAATCCAGCCGCGAAGCCGCATCCACAATGACGCGGACCGCGTCGGCACGCTGGGAAGGCGTCATCGCTGCCGTGGATTTGAACGAGGTCTCCGTCTCACGAACCAGCCCCCCGGCTGGCAGACCCGGAAACTCGGGATCGGGGGATTGCTGGCTGGCAATGGCTGCTGCCTGCTCGGCCACCCAGCGCTGACCATCAGGCTCCAAAGAGTTGGTGACCGCCATGCCCAGGCCACCGTTCACCACAGCCCGGACCGCAAGACGTGCGTTGCGCTGAGCCACATTCTGATGGATGGCGTTGTTGGCAAAGCGGGTCAGCGCCTGATCTTCGACGAGCAGTGCCGCCTCGGCCTCGTCGGCAGGAACAAGGGTCAGAACTGTCTGCAGCAACTCCAGTGCGCGATCTAGGCCATACATCGTTTCCCCCAGTTCTCCCGGGTTTCGGCTACCAGGCTACGGCTTACTGCATCGGGCCAGGGTCGAACCTTGGCTGTTCACTGTTGCTGGCTTTGATTGTACCCCAGGTCCCTGAGGATGTCAACGCCTACGTTGACGGCAGGTAAGGGATGTGCTAGAATTGAGCACGTCTCACCCGAGAGGACGAAACGGATCAATACACACAGGAGGCTCAGAACGACGATGATGTCGCCCGAAACGCCAGCTTGGGTATCAGATGCTGTCTTTTACCAGATCTTCCCAGACCGTTTTGCTCGCAGCAGCAAGGTCCCCAAACCCTCGAACCTGGAACCTTGGGATAGTACGCCAACGAAACATGGCTTCAAAGGAGGCGACCTGCTCGGAGTGGCCGAACACCTGGACTACCTGCAAGACCTGGGGGTGACGGCTATCTACTTCAATCCTATCTTCCAATCCACGGCAAACCATCGCTACCACACCTACGATTACTACCAGGTCGATCCCATGCTGGGTGGGAACGGGGCATTGCGTACCCTAGTCGATAGGGCCCATCAGCGCAACATACGCGTCATCCTGGATGGCGTATTCAACCACGCCAGCCGGGGTTTTTTCCAGTTCAACCACATCGCGGAAAATGGTCCTGCGTCGCCCTATGCAGATTGGTTCATCGTCAAAGACTACCCACTGCGACCCTATCACGCTGCCAAAGGCCAACAGGGTTACGAGGCCTGGTGGGACCTCCCTGCACTGCCCAAGTTAAATGTGTCCACACCCGCAGTCCGTGACTTTTTGTGGGACGTTGCCTGCCACTGGCTCGAGTTTGGCGTGGATGGCTGGCGCCTGGATGTGCCAGGCGACATCGACGACGATGATTTCTGGCGCGAGTTTCGCCGCCGGGTCAAGGGCATCAATCCTGAAGCGTACATCGTCGGTGAGATCTGGCATGATGCCCGCCGCTGGCTCCAAGGTGACCAGTTCGACGCAGTGATGAACTACCTCTTCACGCGCGCCTGTCTGGGGTTCTTTGTGGCCGGCAATATACACAGTGAACAGGTCGCTCGCTCCGGCTATGAATATATCGAGGCATTGGATGCCGGGCAATTTGCCAGCGAGATGGCGCGCGTGCTTGCCCTTTATCCCCGCTCGGTGAACGAATTGCAATACAATCTCCTGGGCAGTCACGATACGCCCCGCTTCAAAACCCTCTCCAGGGGCGACAACTCCGCCTATCGCCTAGCAACCCTGTTCCAGATGACCTTTCCCGGCGCCCCAAGCATCTATTATGGTGACGAGATTGGCATGGAGGGCCAACACGATCCCGGATGCCGGGGCGGATTTCCCTGGGATGAGCAGCAATGGGATCGGGGACTGCGTGACTACATCCAGAAGTGCATTGCCCTGCGCCACGACCATCCTGCCCTGCGACAGGGTGACCTTTTCTGGTTGTTTGCCGATGAAGGTGTGGTGGCCTATGCAAGACAACTGGGAGCAGAGACGTTGGTCGTCGTACTGAATAGTAACCGCCAGCCGGTCACATTGAGCCTGCCTGTGGCGAGTCATCTGGCTGACGGCGCCAGACTGCAAGATGTGTGGGGAGACGCAACGCTGAGGGTGGCACAGGGCGAAATTCCAGGTATCCACGCTCCAGCCCGGTCGGGTAGAGTGCTTAGGGTAGCAGGAACAGCTAGGAATAACGCATAACCTCAAAGCGGAACATCTGGACCGGCTCGTTTGGGTCGGTGATGAGGGCCTTGTAGCGACGGGTCGAGTAGACCTGCTGCTCCACCGTGTCTATGCCCTCAAGATCGGGCAGCAAAAGCCCCCGCTTCGAGGGATCAAGCTTCGACTGGACGATCAGGCCATAGCGTTTTGGGTCGAGCTCGTCCAAACTGGTCACCGGCTCCGGATCGCTCAGCACGTCCACCTTGACCTCCAGACCCTCCAACTCTTCGCGGCGTAGTGGATCAAAGCGTGTGTCGTAACTTGCCGCCGAGATCGCATTGCGGATAACCTCGTGAGCAAGGGTCTCGCAGGCGGGTGCGATCGTGCCAACACAACCTCGCAGCTGTCCGCCGCGACGCAGTGTAACAAAGGCCCCGGCCTGTCGCTGCATCTCAGGAGGCAGATTCTCTGGCGGATCGAGCTGTTCGCCGTCCTTTACCCAATGCTCTATTGTCTTGCGAGCCAACACCACCAGCGGATGGGACTCGGTCATCTGTTGCTTCCTTTCAGCCACCCAAGCAGGGTGCCATAGTACCATAGGGCTACTTGATATCTGCCACAAAGTGTGGTATGATAGAGATATCCATGCCCAGGGGCTCCGCCCCCCCAACAGAACGAGGAGGAAGAAATGTCAGAGAAAGACCTTTCACCCGAAGAGCGCGCTACCCATGGTAAGAGACTTCTTCTTTATGGAATGTTCTCCCTTGTTGTCGTGACCGTCGTCAGCTTATTCTTGGTGCTATGGCTCTGGCTAGCGCCTCTGGGACTCACCAGCATTGCGATCCAAACCACCTTGATCATCGGCGCAATTACCATCATCGCCTGTGTCATCGTTTGGTTTGCTTACACCAAGCTCATCCTGAAGGAATGATGCGCCTGGCTGCCAAGCTCAGGGCAGCCATTGACAATCCCCTATTCAACAGCCAGGCTGAGGCTCTCCTCAGTACCGGCCAGTTTGCGGTCCTGGGAATGGATTGGACTTGACGTCCAGCACAAACGACTGTGCTGGACGTCTTTCTTCACAGACTGCCCAGGATCTGTCTGGCAATGACCAATCTCTGGATCTCGCTGGTGCCCTCGCCGATGCTGCACAAGCGCTGATCCCGGTAGATACGCTCCACGGGATATTCGCGACTATAGCCATAGCCGCCGTGGATCTGCACGGCCTTGAAGGCTGCCCGCTCGGCTACCTCGGAGGCGTAGAGCTTGGCCATCGCCGCCTCTTTTGTATACGGTACGCCTGCGTCCTTTTTGGCCGCTGCGCGATAGACCATCAGCCGTGCAGCGTCGATCTCGGTGGCCATGTCGGCGATCATCCACTGAATGGCCTGGAACTTGGCGATCGGCTGCCCAAACTGCACCCGCTCTTTTGCATAGCTGACAGCCTCGTCAAAAGCAGCCTGGGCCAGGCCCAACGCCATCGCTCCGATGCTGATCCGCCCCCCATCCAGGGTGATAAGCATTTGTCTGAAGCCTTCACCCTCCTTGCCCAGCAGGGTTTCTGCCGGCACCCGGCAGTTCTCGAGCGACAACGCCGAGGTCACCGAGCCCTTGAGTCCCATCTTGGGCTCGTTCTTGCCGGGGATAAAACCGGGCGTGCCTTTCTCCACCAGAAAGCAAGAGATGCCCCGCGTTCCAGCCTCCGGATCCGTCTTGGCCGTACAGTTCACGACGTCGGCCAGAGCACCCGACGTGATCCACATCTTGCTGCCGTTCAGGATATAGCCATCTCCGTCGCGCACGGCCGTGGTCCGGGTAGCCCCCGCGTCAGAGCCAGCTTCTGGCTCAGTCAGACCAAAGGCTGCCAATCCTTTGCCGTTGCACAGGTGGGGCAGCCATTTTCTCTTTTGTGCCTCAGAGCCAAAGTAGTAGATCGGCCCGCAGCCGAGGGAAACGTGCGCTGCATAGATTAGAGCCGTGGAGCCACAGGCCCGCGCGATCTCTTCGACAGCAATGGCATAGCTCAGGTAATCCCCTCCTCCCCCGCCATATTCCTCGGGATAGGGCAAGCCCAGCAGCCCCAGTTCTGCCATTTTCTGGATGTTCTCGACGGGGAACTCTTCGGCCTTGTCGACCTCAGCGGCGCGCGGTGCGATCTCCTTGTGAGCCAGATCGCGCACCATCGCGCGCACCAGGCGTTGCTCCTCATTGAGTTCAAACTCCATGGCCCATTGCCTCCTTTGGCCCGCTCGAGAGGGAGCAGAGAGCGGCTACGCGATGATCTCGCCCACCAACTTGGGCTCGCCCCACACGGCCCAGGCCCACTGATGATTGCCCAATCCGTCGGTCACGAACTGAATACGGGCCACATCTCCAGGCAGGGTGGGCATGACGATCTCGTGATCCTTCCAGCTACGGGCGTGCTGGATGTCGCTCCAGATCTTCCAGTCATTGACAAAGATCCGGAAAGCAACCACATTGCCCTCAGCCAGTTGCGAGCCGTCTCGGATGCCGGTGGCAAAGGACAGCCTTAGGTCGCCCGCATCCGAGGGCACCGGTACCTGGTACTCGATAACCGACGAGCCCTGCACCGGGGGATGCTGCCACAAAGCCATACGCGAGTTGCCAGTGCAAGTTGCCTCCCCGACCTGGACCTCCATGCCGGCCGGATCGTGGTCGGCCGACACTATTGCCCGCCGAAAGTGCTCCACAAAGTCAAATGCCCACGGCTGGCCACTGCTCCCAGATGGCGCTGGCCCCTGCTTCCACTTCAGGTACTCGACAAAGCGGGCCAGTTCGGCCAGGCTCTCCGGTTCGAGCGATTCAAGCTCAGCCACGATATGTTCCAAGTTTGACATTCCCTATTCACCTCTCATCGACTTCCAAAGACACAACTTCCAGATGCGGCCAGCTCAGACAGCTCCCGCCTTTGCATCGACCGCTCCCAGCATCAAAGCCAACACCTCCTTCAGTAGCTTGGACGCAGCCATGGCCGTGATGCCCACCGGATCGCGCACCGGGTTGAGCTCGACGATATCCGCCCCCACGACCGGCGCACGAACGGTCTGGATGATGCCCAAGACCTCGCGCGTGGAAAGGCCTCCCGGCTCATGGTGCGATGTACCCGGGGCAAAGGCCGGATCGAGCACATCCAGATCAAGCGAGAGATAGACCGGACCATCAAATTCAATGATCGTTCCCGGCTGCCAATCTCGCATCTCATTGACCTCCACCCCGAAGCGCTCGGCCTGTGCGCGCTGGTGAGGGTTCATGGTGCGGATTCCCACCTGGACCAGGCGGGCCACCAGATTCTCCTCCATGATCCGGGCAAATGGACTGCCGTGCGAGTAGCGATTTCCCTCGATCTCATCGTACAGATCAGGATGTGCATCGAGGTGCAAGACAGTCAGGTCTTTGTATCGAGGCCCGTGTGCTCTCATAATTGGGTAGGTAATCGCGTGATCTCCGCCCAGCGCCAGCACACGCATCCCTCGCTCGATCAAGTCCGCAATCGTCGCCTCGATCTGCTCAAGGGCCTCGAGCCCGCCGGCGAGGGCCAGGTCTCCCAGGTCCCGCCAACGCGTCTCTGCGGCCAGGTCGACGCCATTTTCCGCGCACAGATTCGCTGCACCGGAGTGCAGCACCTCGCGAATGCGTGGCGGTGCGAGCGCTGCCCCCCGCATGAACGACGAGTTCTCATCGGACGGCACGCCGACGACAGTGACCGTTCCGGGCTCCAGGTCGTCGATGATGCGATGAAAACGATTTTGAGTGTGTGGCACTGTGAAAGCCCCTATCTACTATGCAATTGAGTCGGGCAGCCTCCATCTGGAAGCTGCCCGGGCAGGTGGCGGCTCAGTCCTCGTACTTGAAGGACACCTTCAACTTTGTGCGATAGGCGACCACCTTTCCTTCCTCGAGTTGCATATCCATCTCGACAACCTCGGCGATGCGCAGGTCCCGCACAGACTTGGCTGCCTTCTCGACGGCGTTGTCGGCCGCCTTCTCCCACGATTCGTCACTGGTCCCGATCAGCTCGATCACCTTGTAGACGCTTTCCACCATCTGACCCTCCTTTAACAGCCTTCCCTTGATCTAACGATTTACCGGTCGAAAGTACCGGACGTCGAGGATCGAGCCCTCTCGCTCGGCGACATCCTTGAAGGCCGCCTCTACTGCAAGGCCGATATGGACTTGCTCCGGCTCGATCTCGCCCAGATAGTGCACCAACCCTCCGTTGGCGCCCTCCAACTTGACGTAGGCCAATATCGCAGGTGGGACGAGGGGCTTCTCATCAAGGTCACGGTACAAGACCGTAAAGGTAAACACCTCACCCTGGCTGGGAACCTCGACCCACTCCTCCAGTTCAGCAAAACAACGTTCGCAGAACATCGTCGCCGGCACATAGACAAGATCACAAGCCGGGCACCGGGTCCCCACAATACGGGCATGAT
>JASFHU010000237.1:0-6699 GCA_050123055.1 Anaerolineae bacterium | reverse complement strand
GTCCGCCGATAGCCCGAGTACCTGCAAGATCTGTTGGTCGTAAAACGCTCCGATGGGCACGGCCCCGAGATCCAGAGCTACAGCCTGCAGCAACAGGTTCTGGGCGGCATGACCGGCTTCCAGGTGGACATAACGGGGGCTGCGCTCAGCGCCATACTTTTGCGCTGTCCGCTCATAGAGGGCCGTCACGATGAACAGGGCCGGCGCCTGGCGCAGGGGTTCCTGCTTCAATGCTGCGTCATAGATCCTGGGGCGTGCATCGTCAAGGCTGGAAACAAGGAGTCGGTGATGCTGGGGATCGTAGTGAAATACGCCCTCGGCTGTGGCTACGTAGATTTCCAAGGGGTAGAGCGCCCCGGCCGATGGGGCAGTGCGGAAGCCCCGCTCATTCGTGCGTCCCTGGGCAGCCCACAGCAACTGTCCCAGTTCCGCCGTGGTCAGGGGGCGATTGCTGAATTCACGGACAGATCGGCGTCGGGATAACGTCTCCTCCAGCGAGGCTTCGCCATCCAGACTAGGTGGGGGAAGTGCAGTCGTGATCCCAGGCCCTGATGGGGCGGCGCTTGGTCCCGCGATCTGGGCGCAACCGATCATGCTTGCCGTGAGAGCAAACAACCCAACAAGTGTAAGACAAAAACTGATCTTTGCGGTCATGGCACAGCCTCCGGATACATTATACCACATTTTCTTGCGGTTGGGACAATGAATTGTCGGAATCTCCAGGGGTGCTAATTGCTCAATAGAGCCACGTAGGCTGGCCCCAAGGCCCGAGCGGCAGAAGTTGACAAACCAGCCAGGTGGTGGTAAACTTCTCTCGTCGTAGCTGAAACCTTTTCGGCTTTGGGAAAGAAATAGTGTGAAGTACCGTACGTCGGCATTAGCGCGTCGGTCATTTTCCTCTCTCGAGTGGTCCTTGCACCCGTGAGATACAGGGATGCACAAGGAGGTGCTAGGCGACAGGTAGCTGGGAGCAGCAGGCGGTGGTACACCGTTCTGGCGTGTTTTTCATTGACGCCAAGGGTACTGTGTACCGATCCCGATACTGTTCCCTGGCCTGGTAGTTTCACCAACGATGTGGGACTGGCCATTCCTCAGGTGGTGAGTGAAACCCAAACCTAGTTGAGGAGGAAAGGGAAATGAAACGCACGAGTCTTTCGATCCTATCGCTGCTGGTCCTGGTGTGCATGGCTGCCGGCCTTGCTGGCTGCGGTGCCCAGGAAAGTACCGAGATCAATGTGCTCTGCACCCCCCAGGAGGAATGGTGCCAGGGCATGAAGCAGGAGTTTGAGGACCAGTTTGGCATCACGGTCAACTATGTCCGCATGTCCAGCGGTGAGTCGCTGGCGCGCATCCGAGCGGAGAAGGACAACCCCCAGTTTGATATCTGGTGGGGTGGGCCGATCGATAGCTTTGTGGCTGCCAAGGGGGAGGGCTTGCTGGAAGCCTACGACTCCCCTAACATGAAGAATCTTCGCGATCAGGAAAAGTTCAAAGACGTCGACAACCACTGGGCTGGCATCTACGTGGGCACCCTGGGTTTCTGCACCAACAAGGACTGGCTGGCACAGAACCCTGGTGTTGAGCCGCCGAAATCCTGGGACGATCTGCTGAAGCCCGAGTTCACCGGCCAGGTCCTGGTGGCACACCCCTCCACGTCAGGCACGTCATACACCGCCCTATCCACAGTCCTCCAGATCAGGGGCGAGGAGGCAGGCTGGGAGTACTTGAACGACTATGCGGGCCAGATGCTCCAGTTCACCAAGAGTGGTGCAGCCCCGGCCAAGTTCGTCGGCCAGGGTGAAGCAGGTGTGTGCATCGTCTTCTCCCACGATATCGTCCATGAGATCGAGGACAATGGGATGCCATTGGAGCTGAGCTTCCCGGAGGAGGGCACCGGCTACGAGATCGGCGGCATGGGCATCATCAAGGGAGCGAAGCATCTGGACGCGGCCCAGAAGTGGTTTGACTGGGCGCTGACCGCCGAGACACAGGCCCTCGGGCCCAAATACCACGCCTACCAGGCGCCCACAGTCGATGGGGTGGAGCTGTCACATCCCGAGCTGCTAGAGGTCAATCTCATCGACTATGACTTCCTCTGGTCAGGCGAGCACAAGAAGGAGTTTGTAGACAAGTTCACCAACGAGATCCAAGGTGCTGATGACTTGAAGCAGTAAGGCGCCGGTTAAGGGCGGGGCGAGGGGCTGTGCCTCTCGCCCCGCATGTTACGGGAGAATCGTATGGCTGTCTCAGCAGCGCAGTCTGCCGGTCGGGCAGAGTCCGGGTGGCGCAGGGCCCTCCGGCGTCGCTACCGCGAATTTGCCCTCATCGCCCGCGATCCAGTGTTGATGATCAGTCTGCTGTATTGTGGCCTCTTTTTGTTTATCTTTATCGTCTTTCCTCTCTTTCGGGGTACGTCCAACGGCTTTGTGGATGCAGATACTGGCGAGCTAAGCCTGGAGTATTTCACCCGGTTCTTTGACTCCTACTATGGGCCACGCCAGCGGCAGATCTTGCTCGACACGTTGATCATGGGCGTGCTCACTGCGACGGGTGGTACAGCGCTCGGTTTCGTCTTTGCCTATACGATGGTGCGTTGCAGCATTCCAGGAAAGCGATTGGTCCACCTGCTGGCTCTGGTGCCAACGGTCTCTCCACCCTTCGCCATGGCTCTGGCAACGATCCTGCTCTTTGGCCGCAACGGATTGCTGACTCGCAAGCTGCTGGGGATGACCTTTCCGGTGGGGTCCAACGACATCTACGGCATGGACGGCCTGGTGTTTGTCCAGATCATTACCTTCTTCTCGGTGGCTTACCTCATCACCCGGGCTATGCTGGAGCGACTGGATCCCAGTATGGAGGAGGCGGCCCACAGCCTGGGGGCCGGCAAGTTCCACATTTTTCGGACCGTAACGCTGCCACTGCTGATCCCGGGTCTTGCTGGTTCCTTCCTGCTCCTCTTTGTGGAGTCTCTGGCCGACCTGGGAAATCCCCTTTTCATTTCGGGCAATGTCGAGGTGCTCTCGGCACAGATATTTCTGGCCGTGGCAGGCGAGTACGACTACCAGAAGGCGTCGGCCCTTGCTTTCGTCCTGCTCATTCCCACCCTGGTGGTGTTCCTCGTGCAGCGCTACTATGTGACGCGCCGTTCCTACGTCTCGGTGACGGGTAAACCGACCGGCGGACAGATCCTGGTCAAGGAGCCGTGGATCCGGTGGCCCTTTATCGTGATCACCTATTCGGTGTGTCTCTTGATCGTCGTGCTCTATCTGACCGTCATCTGGGGGTCGTTCAGTACCGCCTGGGGCTATGATTTCACGCCGACTCTTTTGTGGTGGGAGCAGATGATGACGCGGGGTGTGGAATCGATCCTGGACACCACTTTTCTGAGCGCCTACGCAACGCCTATCGCCGGCCTGACCGGCATGGTTATTGCCTTCTTGGTTGTGCGCAAGAAATTCAGTGGCAAGGACAGCGTGGACTTTGTGTCCAATCTGGGTGGGGCGGTGCCTGGCACCATCCTGGGCATAGGTTTCGTACTGGCCTTTAGCACCTCGCCTACGACCGTGGTCTTCATTCTATATGCCTTCCTGGCCTTTTATCTCGCCCGGACTGTGTACAGCACTCGACGAGAGCAATGGATCGTGCTGGCCCTGGGCACCGGTACCGGGATCGCTTTGGCACAGCTGTACGGCCTGATGGGAGAGGTAGGGTTGTTGTACCTTCTGGGGGCTGTCTTGATAGGCTTGGGGGCGCTGATGGGGCTGTGGCAGCGACAGAAGCGTGCAGCCTGGATCCTGGTTGGCCTGGGGGCCTATCTGATCATGGCCAACATCATTGTCTTCATTGCCTACCCCATTGCCCAACTGAGCCGTGCCCTTCCACGCGGGTTCTGGAGCAACGCGGTCTTTCAGTTCTCCGAGCACATCCAGGTCTTTTTCCAGACGCCAACACCAATTGCGGCCATTTTCTATACCTTTGCCCTCGTACTGGTTCTGCAGCAGGCCCGAGAGGGCGCCTTGAAGGTTGGGCTGACAGCGGTGTTGCTGGGGCTCGTGGCGACGATGTGTTTCATGGGCCAGCCCTTGGCGTTGGTGGGCACAGCCTACATCATCATTGCCGCCTATGTCGTCCGCAGTCTCCCAGCCTCGGTTCGGGCCGGCGTCGCAGCCCTGCAGCAGATCGACCCCAGCATTGAAGAGGCATCGAGCAACCTTGGCGCTGACGCCCAACTCACCTTCCGCCGGGTTACCCTGCCACTCATCCTGCCGGCCTTGCTGGCCGGCCTGATCTTTGCCTTTACCCGCCACATGACAAGCCTTTCGGCCATCATCTTTCTGGTGAGTCCGCAGTGGCGTATCGTCACGGCCAGCATCCTGAGCGAGTGGGAGCAGGGAGGCGTCGGCGTGGCGGCGGCCTATTCGACGACGATCATTGTGCTAGTGCTGATCGCTATTGGCGTGCTCTATTTCGTAGTGAACAAGATACTTGGGGGCAGGGGTGACGTGGATCTGTCTCTAGGCGCCTAGGCGCGGTAGGATATGGATGACCGCAGGCGACGGATGATTGTGCTCATTGTGGGCGCCGAACCTGCTGGAAGCGAGAGGGTACATCATGTTTTTGCAGCTCGAGGACTGTGTAAAGATATTCCCTGCCCGGGGAGGTAGTGGTGAGGTGACAGCCGTAGATCACGTCTTCATCGAGATCGAAGAAGGCGAATTGGTCACGCTGTTGGGCCCATCGGGCTGTGGGAAGACCACCACGCTGCGCTTGATCGCCGGGTTCGAGTTTCCAACCGAGGGAACGATCCGGCTGGATGGCAAGGTGATCAATGACGAGCCGCCCCACCAACGAGATATGAGCATGGTATTCCAGAGCTATGCCATCTTCCCACATTTGAACGTCTATGAGAATATGGCCTATGGCTTGAAGGTACAGCGCCGGCCCAAACAGGAAGTGCGGGAACGAGTGGCCCGCACGCTAGAACTGGTTGAACTCACCGGGCTGGAGAATCGCGCGCCCAACCAACTCTCTGGAGGGCAGCAACAGCGCGTGGCGCTGGCCCGGGCGCTGGTCATGGAGCCCAAGGTTCTGCTGATGGATGAGCCACTGTCGAATCTGGATGCGAAACTGCGGGAGCAGATGCGTACCGAGATCCGGCGTATCCAGAAACGGCTGGGAATCACCTCCGTGTACGTCACCCACGATCAGGTGGAAGCCATGACCCTCTCCGACCGGATCGTGGTCATGAACGAGGGGGAGATTGAACAGATTGGCTCTCCCACCGAAATCTATCGTCGGCCCCAGACTCGCTTCGTGGCCGATTTTATCGGGCAGGCCAACTTTGTGGAGGGCACGATCCGGGAGCAACTGGATGGGAAGTTGGTCCTCGAAGCCCTGGGTTGCCGGATGACCGTCTCTGCGCCCGCGGCCGATCACAAAGTGGGAGGGGCGGCCACCCTGGTCGTAAGGCCAGAGATGGTGGAGATCGATTCGCCGGAGGGGCAGGTGGATGGCCTGGTACGGCGGGCCACTTACCTTGGCAACGTCATAGAGTACGATATCGAGGTCGAAGGCCAGATGCTGTCGCTGGTGGAACACGATCCGCGCCATACGACAGTCCACGCCGAGGGCGCGTCCGTACGGTTGAACTTCCTGGAGGATTGCCTGTATGTCTTGCCCGAGAGGCGGTGAGATGCACTGATCGAGCCAGTTACCCGAGCGGGCACCGCATGGTCCTGCGGTGCCCGCTTTCGCTTTCCGAACCAGTCCCGATTGTTTGCAGCAAAGCTGCCGCAAGCGCACCGGGCCAGACCCTTGACGTTGCAGCCCCAAGTTGGAAAACTGGCCAATTCCTCCCCTTGACAAACCTTGGAATTTCTGCTAAAATAGTGCAAACGTTTGCGCAGATTTGGCTTTGAAACATGGCTGTTTCGCGATACTGTGTAACCCAACAGGTTGCCAGGCACCCTTGCTCTTCGGTGAGGGGAGAATGCAAAGGTCAGTATCCATCAAAGACATAGCCAAAGCAGCCGGAGTATCCCCTTCGACTGTTTCGCGCGCCCTCCACCACCATCCCCGCATTAGCGAGGAGACGGCGACACGAATCCAAGAATTGGCCCAAAAGATGGGCTATTCCCCCAGTCTGCCAGCCCGAAGTTTGGTAACGCGCCATACAGCAACCATTGGCCTGGTGATTACCTATGCATCGGATCCATTCCTGGGCAGGCTGGTCATTGGGGTAGAAGAGGCCGCTCAAGCCCAAGGCTATTCTGTATTCCTCCGCAGTTCCTACCGTGACGCAAATCTTGAACGAGCTGTCATCCGCGACTTTTATGAGCGCCGGGTTACGGGCATCATTGTGACCGGTTCGCAAATTGATGCTGGCTATCTGCAACTGGTCGAACGTTTCCCGGTGCCGGTTGTGCTGATCAACTGTCCCGACTATCCTTTTTCGGTTTCCGCCGATAATCAGAAGGGGGCTGGCCAGGCTGCTGAGCATCTGGTCGAGCTGGGGCATCGGCGGATCGCCTATGTGGCCAACCCGGATAGTTGTGGCACCGATCTAGATCGTCTCACAGGCTACAAGATGGTCTTGAGGGAGCAGGGGCTCCCGTTCGACGAACGGCTGGTGGCTGAGGGAGATGGCACACTGCAGGGTGGCGTCCGGGCCATTCAGCCATTGTTAGCCCTGTCCCCGCC
>JASFHU010000236.1:0-6710 GCA_050123055.1 Anaerolineae bacterium | reverse complement strand
GCCGCCAAAGATGTGCACCCGTTGAACAAGGTGCGGGGCCTGGCGGGCAAACTGCCCATCTCGATCCTGCATCCACTTGCCTATTGGCGAAGCAAGCTGCTGAGCAGGGCCGGGCTGAGATCCGAACACTATATGCCCCTCGAACCGGATTACCTGCGCTACCCATGGGTGGGCGACCTGGCCCGGATGCGCGACGAATTGGGCTTTGAGCCGCGCTACACTGCCGAGGAGACGCTGCGCGAATTCGCCGAACGGAACCGTCTGATCCGTTACCAGGCCGGCTCGGTGAGCCTGGCTCACGAGGAGGAACGGCTGCACGACGTCATCGAGCGACGCCGCCGCGCCAGGGAGGAGCAAGCCCAGCCCGCTGCAGAGGCGGCAGAGGGAGGAGAAGCCAATGACTAGTGAGGAAACCCGAACCACAGCCACAGAAACAGAGGTCAGTCCCGAGGAAGGTCAGGGGGCCGAGGAACAGCGCTCGGCTGAGGAGCTGCGCCAAGAGTTGGTCGCCGAGCTGGATGAGCTGACCCAGCGCCTCCAGGAGATAACGCCTGACTATGAGCCACCCCCCGTCTCCTCCAAAGGCTTGATGGCCCTGCTGGAAGAAGCCCTGTCCCGATGTCCCAAGGACGTGCGGCGAGACGCCATGGAGCGCCTCAAGGGCGCGGTCAACGAGGATCTGTTTGACCCAGAGGTTTGGAAGGGCACCTGGTACATGCTCAACTATACGGTGCAGTACAACACCGACATGGCAAAGCGACACTTTACCGGCGAGTACGACACCGACGAGTGGGGCCTGGATTGGGAGATCCTGGATGCGATGCGCCCTTTCCTCAGCTTTCTGTACAAAGTCTACTGGCGAGTGGAGACGACAGGCATCGAGGGCATTCCCAACGAGGGCCGGGCGCTATTGGTAGCCAACCACTCGGGCCAATTGCCCTGGGATGGCTTGATGGTAAGCGCAGCTGTCCTGAGCGAGCAACCGGCGCAGCGGCTGGTGCGCACCCTCTACGATTCCTTCACGCCCCGGGTTCCCTTTGCCTCGGCCTGGTTGGCGCGCTTGGGCCAGGCGCTAGCGACCGTGGAGAATGGCACGCGAATGCTGTCAGAGGAGGAACTGGTAGCTGTCTTTCCCGAGGGTAACCAGGGCATGGGCAAGCCCTACAAAGAGCGCTACAAGCTGGCCCGATTCGACCAGGTGGACTTTGTCAAGATGGCGCTCAACACCGGGGCGCCCATCATCCCTGTCTCGGTGGTGGGTGCCGAGGAGACCAACATCTCGCTGGCCAAACTGTCCACCCGATCTGGGGCTGCAGCGCTGCCCTACTTTCCCATCTCTTTGACCTTTCCCTGGCTTGGGCTGCTGGGGTTTGCGCCCCTGCCGACCAAGTGGTACATCGATTTCGGCGAGCCGATGGCGGTGGATAACTATGGGCCGGAGGCAGGAGACAACCTGGTTCTGATCTCCCAGCTCACCGACCAGGTGCGCCACGCCGTGCAGGATATGCTTCAAGACCGCCTTGCACAGCGACGCTCGGCCTTCTTTGGCTAGCAGATGCAACGTTTTGAGGATATCCGAGTCTGGTAAGGATCGAAAACATGGCATTTTTCACTGACTCTGATCAACTGTACGCCTGTGCAAAGGCACTGTTTAGCCAGATCGAAGAGGAGGATCCCAGTGCATCAGACGCCATCCTGGCCTCGCACCTGGTGATCCGGCTACGTTGCACGGAGCCCGACGCCGAGTTTACCCTCAATGGCCGGCGGCGACCGGTGCAGATCACGTACGGCCCAGCCAAAGTACGTCCCACCATGGACATCGAGCTGGAAGCCGACACGCTGCACCGCATCCTGTTGAGTGAACTATCACTCAAAAAGGCGATGGGCAACGGACTGCTCAAGGTCCGCGGTCCGGTGTGGAAGGTCACGGTTTTGGCCGACGTCTTTTACCGCGGACGGGCGATCTATCCGCAGATCCTGAAGGACCAGGGTTTGAGCGTCAAACCCGACAGTGGATGAACCACAGTATCTGCTGAATTGCACTCTGTTTGTCCGGGCTGATGGCTCATAGACTCTGCATCGCAGAGATCTGGCGGACGGGCGGGCAAGCGGTCGCCTGTGGTCCAGCGAAGAGGAGGTAGCAGCATGGCCAGGAAAACCCTATCCAGCGTCGACCATGCGTGGCTGCGCATGGAGGACCCGACCAACCTGATGATGATCACCGGGGTCATGATCTTTGGCGCGCCACTCGAGTACGAGCGCCTGATGGCGACCATCGAAGAACGGCTGCTGCGCTTCGACCGCTTCCGAAAGAAGGCAGTCCGGCCACTGGTGGGCGCTCCCTACTGGGCAGACGATCCCGACTTTGACCTCCGCTACCACCTGCAGCAGACCGTCCTACCCCCGCCGGGCGACCAGGCCGCGCTGCAGGACGTGGCCAGCCTCCTGGCCAGCACACAACTCGACCCAACCAGGCCGCTGTGGCAGTTTCACCTGGTCAAGGAGTATGGGGAGGGCAGCGCCCTTATCTGCCGCC
Organism: Anaerolineae bacterium; assembly: GCA_050123055.1. Taxonomy (GTDB): domain Bacteria; phylum Chloroflexota; class Anaerolineae; order JAAYZQ01; family JAAYZQ01; genus JASFHU01. Next base: position 4,174 of record JASFHU010000236.1, on the reverse strand, counting down.
TGCACCACAGCATCGGCGACGGGCTGGCATTGGTACACGTCCTGCTCTCCATGAGCGAGGGCGGTCCGGACGCCCCCTGGCCCCTCATCGTGCCGCAGAGAAGGCAGCGGCGACACGATCCGGTGGGCAAGCTGTTCCGGCCCGCGCGCCAGGTATTCAGCGCCAAGCGCCGGGTTGGAGGGGCGCTGGTACAACAGTGCCGGAAGATGCGGTCCGATCCAGCGCAGCTAGCCGACCTAGCCCGGGCTCCCGTGCGGGGCACGGCCGCCCTGGGGAGGCTGCTCCTCCTGTGGCCGGATCGTAAGACGCCCTACAAGGGAGAGCTGGGCGTGCCCAAGCGGGCGGCCTGGTCGGCGGCCATCCCGTTGCAGGACGTCAAGGCTACGGGCAAGGGGCTGGGGGGAACCATCAACGACGTGCTGCTGACGGCCATGAGCGGTGCACTGCGCCGCTACCTGCAAGACCGGGGGCAAGAGGTAGAGGGGTTGAACTTTCGCGCCATCATCCCGGTCAACCTGCGCCGGCCAGGCACAGAAGAGGAATTGGGCAACAAGTTCGGCCTTGTCTTTCTCCCGCTCCCGATTGGCATTGCCGATCCCAACGACCGCCTGCTCGAGCTGAAACGGCGCATGGATGCCCTGAAGGACTCCCTCGAAGCCCCGGTGGCCTTTGGCATCCTGACTGCCATCGGCATGGCCCCCGAGCCGGTCCAGGACCTGGTGGTCACCATCTTTGGGCTGAAGGGCACGGCGGTGATGACCAACGTCATGGGACCCAAGGAGACCGTCTATCTGGCCGGGGCGCCCCTCGAGGCCCTCATGTTCTGGGTTCCCCAATCGGGCCGCCTGGGGCTGGGGGTGAGCATCTTGAGCTATGCCGGAAAGGTCTGGATGGGCGTCATCACCGACGAGGGCCTGGTGCCCGACCCGGACGCCATCATAACCGCCTTCCATACCGAGTTTGACGAGCTGCTCGAACTCGCGCACGATGTGGAGGAGGCCGCCAGCCTGGAGGACGCGAGAACCGACTCGGAAGTGAAACCCGAGGTCCCGGCCCCGTCACCGGATGCAGACGGGGAGGACAGCCCGGAGGAAGCAGCGGGCGATCCCGAGCGCTGCCAGGCACTGACCAAGGCCGGCGCACCCTGCAAGAACCGGCCCTTGGCCGGTTCGAGGTTCTGCCGGGTACACCAGGAACCGACAGACAGCCCCTAGACCCCTTCCAACGTAGCCAGCGCCAGATCCAGCTCTGCCAGCGCCCGGGTGAGCTGGCAGACGGGCGTGCTACGCCCTCCTCGGTTGCAGGATGCCGGCCGCGACTCCAGCACGCGGCGGATGACCGCAGGATCGTAGCCCGACTGCCGGATCTCGGCCAATTCAGAGATGACCAGCCGCCGGCTGATCGGTATGCCATGGCGATTCAGGATCTCTTTATAGCGTGGATAATCCTCCGCCAGATCCACCGTCACCGATTCAAAGCCGTGCCGGGCCACCGTCAGGCGCGACGAATAACGCATGATGTTGTAAAAGAATAGCTGGTAGTCGTCGGGGCGAGGCTCGATGAGGATGATGTCCACATCGGGATGCTGGCGGCGCAACTGCTTGATATGGTAGTGCAAGCCAGAGTGCATCAGGATGCGCATCATCTGCGAGGCGATGAACTGAGCGCCCTTTTCGCTCAGGTACCCGCCGTCGGGGCCGAGAAAAGGGATCGAATCCCGCTCCCGGTTGTCAAAGGGTACCAACGGATTGATGCAGATGACCAGCTTGGCCCCCTGCTCGATGGCCAGGTCGAGGCTGGCATTGCCCCGCAGCCCGCCGTCGACGCACTCTTTGTCACCGATGCGGACCGGATCATAAAGCATGGGCATGGCCGATGAAGCCGCCACCGCCAGCGAGATGGGCGCGTCCTCCCGTTCATGCCGTCCGAAGACCAACCGCTCACCGGTGTCGAGATCGGTGGCAATGACAAACAGATCGCGGTCCAGGTCCTGAAAGCTGTTGCAGCGTCCGGGGCCACACAGCACCTGGCGCACGTACTGCTCCAGGGCCAAGATATCGTACATGCCCGAGGGGATCGATTCGACCAGGGACCAGACCAGGTCAAAGACGGTCATGTCGCTGAAATTGCGCAGGTAGTGGGACCAGGCCCGGGAAACGACCCGTGGCAGGTCGATCGCCCGGCGAAGGAACTCGCGGTTGTTGAGGCGAAAGATATGCCGACGCTCGACGGGACGTAGCTCAGGGTGGGAACCATCGAACGTCTGTAGCATAGCTTCGGGGCTCAGGCCGTTGGCCAGCGCCGCAGCCACGAGCGCTCCGGCACTGGTCCCGACATAGATGTCGAGATCGTTAACCGTGCGGTCCACCAGCAGATCGTCGATGGCCCGAAGAGCACCGATCTCGTACACCGCACCGGTGATCCCGCCACCGGCCAGCACCAAGGCGATCTTGTTTTTGGCAGGCATAGCCATCTCCTCCTCGAGCCAAGATTCCTGGGAGCAGATGAACTGTGCCTCCCCCGTACCGAGGTTGGGGGGCAAGGGTTCCATCTGCGTCCCTGACAGCCTGGTGCATCGGGGCTGTCCAGGCCGGGGCAACATTCTAACAGGCAACCCGCTTGCCGTCAAGTCAGATGCCACAGGACTGATCAGAACTCGGAAGTTTTCCCCAACTTCCGAGTTCTGAAGGGACATTGTCGGCAGGGGCCATTTGGCGCCCGCCGGAGGCTATACTATACGACTCGCCAAAGCCTCAGGCTCCGAGTCCCCGTCCCGGGGACGCTGTCGAGAGAGGCCATTTGGCGCCCGCCGGAGGCTATGCTATACTCTGGCCATGGAGAGCACACTGGTGCTGAAACGGGGCCGGGACAAGCCGGTCCGCAACCGTCATCCCTGGATCTTTTCGGGGGCGATCGACCATTCCGAGGGTCAGGCCCAGGATGGCGACCTGGTCCGCGTGACCGATAGCCAGGGGCAGTACCTGGCAACGGGCTATCTGAACCGCCGCTCCCAGATCGTCGTGCGCCTGCTCACCTGGGATGCCAGGGAGCCTGTGGACGGGGGCTTTTGGCGGCGGCGCTTGGAGCGAGCCATCGCCGGGCGGGTCCCACTGGCCGCCGATCCGGCCACGAACGCCTACCGTTTGGTCCACGCCGAGGCTGACGGTCTGCCGGGGCTGATCGTGGACCGCTACGGAGATTGGCTGGTGGTCCAGTGTCTGACCCTGGGCATGGCCCGTCGCCGCGACGAGATCGTCGATCTGCTGGCCGAGCTTTTGAGCTCACCTCGACAGGGTGGGCGGCCGCCGGCCGGCTTCTATGCCCGCGATGACGCCGAGGTGCGGCACAAGGAGGGGCTCGACCTGGAGACAGGCGTGCTTCGGGGTCAGGAGCCGCCCGACCGGGTGGAGGTTGTGGAACACGGAAGGCGCTTTCTGGTGGACGTGAAACGGGGACACAAGACCGGATTCTACCTGGATCAGCGGGAGAACCGCTTGCGGACGGCGACCTATTGCAGCAGTGCCGATGTCCTGAACGGTTTCGCCTACACGGGCGCCTTTGGGGTCTATGCCGGCCAGGCCGGGGCGCGCTCGGTGGTCAACCTTGATACCTCTCTCGAGGCGCTGACCCTGGCCGAGGAGAACATGGCCCTCAACGACTGCCCCCCACAGGAGCTGATCCTGGGCGATGTGTTTCAGGTGCTGCGCGACTACCGCGCCCAGGGCCGCAGTTTCGACCTGGTGATCGTCGACCCCCCAAAGTTTGCCACCTCGCGGGCCACCGTGGCGAACGCCAGCCGGGGCTACAAGGACCTGAATCTGCTGGGCATGCAGTTGCTGCGGCCGGGAGGGTTCCTGGTAACCTTTTCCTGCTCAGGCCTGGTGAGCGCCGATCTGTTCCAAAAGATTGTCTTTGGCGCCAGTGTGGACGCCAGGCGCGAGGCGCAGATCGTCGAGCGTCTGGCCCAGGGGCCGGACCATCCGGTCCTCCTCACTTTCCCGGAGTCGGCCTATCTGAAGGGACTGGTCTGCCGGGTATGGTGAGGGGAAGGCTCTTTACTCTGTTCGCCGAGGTCTCCTGACCGAGACGATGTCCGTCTCAGGCCAGCGGGGCTCGGTCGGAGACCTTCGCCCAACCTCCCAACTCTGTTCGCCGAGGTCTCCCGACCGAGACG
>JASFHU010000235.1:0-6717 GCA_050123055.1 Anaerolineae bacterium | reverse complement strand
TGAAAAGCCGAGGGGCCGCCAGCCGAGAACGCGACCACGATCACGCGGTCGATCTCCAGTGCATCCAAGAGGCAGGCATAGGCATCCGCCTGCGCTTCCAGTGAGCTATCCTCCGGTATGGGGGAATCCAGGTAACCAAAACGCGAAGGGGCGATCACCTGAAAATCGTCGCCCGACATCAGGCTGCCGATGAGCAAACCCTGGTCGTACCCGCCCCCCGCCCCGTGGCACACCAAAACGGAGGGCCCGTTCCCGGCACTCCCGTATTCGATGGGACCACACGCCGTCTCGACGACATGGCCGCCCTTGGCCACCCGCTCCCCGGCTGCCTGCAGGTCTTGCCGGTAACGCTGATAGACCCACGCCCCGGCCAGGACGCCTGCTACACCAATCCCCGCCGGAATGTACCACTTCCTGCTCATGAACCTTCTCCCTTCCCATCCCTATCGACAAGCCCAGGAAGTCAGGCCCGGAGCGCCCGCTCAGCCCGGGCTCGCAGTTCTGCGATCTGGCCGCGGTGCTCGGCTTCGTGCTGCATCAGGTGATGCAGCACCCACTCTGGCGTCACGTCATAGCCCGCCAGGAAACGCAAGCGGCGGTACTCCTGCACCGTGATCCCCCGAAAAGAGGCCAGCAGAAGAGCGCGCGTGGCGGCAAGACGATCCAGGTGCTCCTCAAGGCCGAAGCCCTGAACCGGCTTGAGCCTGCCCTGCTCGTCTCGAACATCGTAAGGAAAGAGGGCCTTCACCTCCGGTGGGAAGCCCTGCTCCAGAATATCGGCGTAGAGCCAGTCTACCTCGATGGCGGCGATGTGATAGAGGAGAGTCCCTATGGTGTCACTTTCCGGTGAATCGGTCCAATCGATGGCCGCTGGCTCCATGCCTTCCAGACTTTGTAGCGTTCTCTGCCGGGTATCCTCCAGCGCCCACAGCCAGCGACCGATCTCTGGCACGTAGCCGCTCAGCGCTTCCGCAGACAACTGCCTCCTCTGGCCATGACTCATCACTGCACCTTCTAACTCCTGAGCCCCGGGGCTTCCTGCCGTTCTTCCAGGGACAACTCTATGTAGCGCCGACCAGTGTGTTTCAACGCGCTTCTGGTATCAGACGCCGAATTCATTCGGCAGCATGCCTGACCACGAAGCCACGAAGGCCCAAAGAATTTGTGTTCTTCGTGGCTTGGTGCCTTTGTGGTGACGTACCGGCATGGCGGCAGCGCCCACACCTGGATGCCTTTATCCGGCGCCTGTGCCGTCACAAGCTCCGGCCAAGATCATAGGCCTTCTCGAGGTTCCCCTGCCGGTAAGAATCATCTTCCGGCATCATCCCACCCAGGATGACCATCCTCGCTTCCTTGACCCCTACCCCTAGCAGTCGATCGTTGAGCATGATCCGTTCCATGCTCTCCGCTATGCCGGTCTCCTCCAGGTGCTCCACGGTGTGACCGGCCGAACAGATGACCATGGCCTTCTCGATTTGGATCTCCGTATGGCGTTCCTCCTGCTCGTCGTAAAAGTAGGCGTATCCGTAGGTGAGCACCCTATCGAACCAGCCCTTGAGGATCGCCGGGCAGTCGCTCCACCACACAGGATAGATAAAGGCCAAAGCGTCGGCCCGGTTGATCTTTTCCTGCTCAGCCCGGACATCATCCGGCAGGGGTGCCTTGGGGTCAAGCCCGACCTCCCGCCCGTACTGCTCGAGGTCCATGTCGGACGCAAAACCCATCCTGTATAGATCGCCGATCTCATACGTGTGGCCGGCATCCCTGAGGCCTCGAGCAAAGGCGTCAAGGACCTCTCGATTGAAGGAAACCTCGCTTGGGTGGGCAAAAAGAATGTAGACGTGCATGTGAGAGCCTTTGATCAAGCATCGATACTGCCCGACTCGCGTCGCTGCAGACCTTGCCTGTTGAAACGGCATGAACGGGTCGCGTGCTCCACAGAACCCGGTGCCATTGTATCACAGCCTATCCCACAGGCAAAGCGATGGCCGTCACGCCGCTACTGGGCGACCCACACCACATAGCTCAGTTCGTGGCCTTTGTAATGACCCGTAATCTCCCAGCAACCGGGCTCCGGTATCTCAACCAGCACCAACATGGCCTCTCCCAAGTCTGCCGCGGCGTTGGTTGCGCTCGATGCCACGAGGGGCGGAGCAGCCGCATCGAGCCGTTTCCCAGAGACCGTCAGTTCGGGATTCGGCTCTGCCACCATATCGTAACCTTCGCGCCACCAAAAGACCTTCTGGCCGTATCCACGCTCGCCGAGTGGCAGGTCGCTCCAGGTTCCGTCGTTTCGTAGCATCGTCCACAGGTCGGCCGTGCCGTACCAAAACTGCCCCGCATAATTGCTGGGCAGTGTCGCCGGATAGGGCGCGGGCGGGACAAAAGGAGTACCGGGCGGGTGAGTGATCGGGCAGGATGCGGGCGGGCCACTGGGCGTCAGGGTCGACACCTGGGGCGTGGATGCCCCCTGGGGGCTCCCAGCCGCATCGGGTGTAGCACAGGAGATGAGCAACAAGCACGCGCTGATCAGCAAGCCGTAGCACCTGTACGGCATGGACACTTCCCTATACCTTCCAGTCAGAGGGCAAGACTCAAACGTGCTGGTCGACCAGGATCGGGTTTCCGTCAGGGTCCAGCACGACAAAGCTGGCAGGCCCTGTCGTACTCTCATCTGCCTCGCTCAAGAACTCCACGCCCTGCCCTTTGAGGTGGCGCTGCAGCGCGCGGATGTCTGTGAAAGCATCGAGCTTGCGAGCGTTGCTGTCCCAACCGGGATTGAAGGTCAATGTGTTCTTTTCAAACATTCCCTGGAAAAGACCAATCACGTGATCGCCGTTCTTCAAGATGAGCCAGTTCTGTGTGATGTCTCCGCCAAAGACCTCAAAGCCGAGCTTCTCGTAAAACGCCTTCGAGGCCCCGATATCTGATACGGCCAGGCTGACGGAGAATGCGCCAAGTTCCATACCCTGCTCCCTTCGAAAGAATCGCCGCTTCTTAAGTGGCTCTTGCTCACAATTCAAACCAATGGTAGCATATAAATCACAAAAAGTCAAGCAGGCAGCGCCAGCACTAGGGCAAACGCATTTGACTTGACTAAGACGTTATCGGGCTCCGGATCTGCCGGAGCGAGCATCCTGAGCCTGTCGAAGGACGCTCGCGGAGGCTCCTTCGACAGGCTCAGGATGCCTCCGCTCGCCGGGCTGGGATAAATGCGCTTGCCCTGGCCAGCACTGCCTGCATGATCAGGGCGCCATCACTCCGGGTTTCTACTTCCCAGGGGCATCACCGGCGCGTAGGGACGCTGAAACATCCCACTGCTCCAGCAGACTCAGGCCTGCATGCAGAAATCTGTCCGCGTCCGTCTCGGGGGCGACGTGCGCCCCTTCGAGAACCTGCACCTCAACACGCCTGGCCTGAGGGAAATTCTGGTCCTGGAAATCTGCCAGGGCTGCTGGGATCTCTTGCGGCCGGTCACAGTCGGGAAAGGCATCCTGCCAGCGTACGACCGTATCCTGCGCACCAAACAGAAGCACGACCTCGCCGGGGTAACCGATGGGACCAGGCGCCACTTTGCTGGCCGCCCAGCCAATATCCTCGAACAGCCGGCGCAGGGATCTGCCCCGCCACAGATCTCTGAGCACCCCGGCCGCGGCATTGCCCCCCAGTCGGAGCGCATCCTTCAGGCAGGTCCAATCCCGCCGGCGAGCACTCGACCACAGGATGCGCAACGCTTCGAGAACAAAACTGTGCAGCAGCTCGCGCTGGCGCCTGTCCACGAGACCCGTCGGGCAGAGGCCCAAAAACTGGGGAAAGAGCTCCGGATCGCACTCGGCAGCGAGCAGGGCCTCGCTGCCGCCATGGGACCAGCCGATCAGCGTCGCCCGTGTGGGCTCATCCCCCTCGGGGAACGTGGTCGAGATCCTGTCTCTGACCACGCGAGCGATGGCCTGCGCCTCAACCCGATCCCCTCCCTTGGCCGGGACGGGATCGATGCACCACACGATCTTGGATCGGCTCAGTTGGGCCGCAGCAGCGACTAGCTTTTTCGGACCGTGGGCGCTCTGACCATGACCCGGAACGACGACCAGGACGTTGCCGTCCGGCTTGCCCCGCTGCGCATCCTGCCCCCGTTGCCGCGCCGGCCGGGAATCGACCATGTGCAGCTCGTAGCGCACCGGCTCCCCGTCGACGACGACCACTCCCTGTTCGTCCCGTTCGAGCGCCATCTACTAACCAACCCCCGGCGATTTCCAGCCCTCGACGCACCGCCTATCGGCTAAACAACTCTTCAAAGGCAGCGATGATGTCTGATCTGAACCGCTGGACATCATCGTGATCGTTGGCCACCCGCCTGATCATGGTCCCCTGCGCTTCCAATCGCCTTTGATGATCTGGGGCTAAATCGCCCCCATCGGCGGCGTACAGTTCAAAGTACTGATCAGGAATACTGTCTGGCCGTTTTCTGTTCCTCTTCAATCTTGTGTCATACCCAGCCTGAACAATGATCCATTTGACTTGCCTGGGCTCAACGCCCGATCGTTCCAATCGCGCAAAAAGATCGGGGATCGTACGACCATAAGTGTTCTCATCTCCTACTTCCAGGTTAGGACCGAAGGCAGTCTCGATCACGATAGGTTTTCCAGCCGCCAACCCCTCGCGGATCCGCTTCCCTACCTCAACCTTCGCTCTCTTTCGCATGGCATTCATCACCTGTTCATCATAGACGTCAAAGCTAAGTGTGTTCAGGTCCACTGTCCTCAGATCCTCTCCCGGGCCCAGCCAGACCACACCAAGTTCGCCATCCAGCCGCCGTCGCCCATCCGCTTCGACACTGACCACAACCTGGGAATCCTCCAGCCCGAGGATATGATCCACCACCTGACGGGCGAAAAGCACTCGGTCGGTCAGGAAAGTTACCTTGCCCTCGCCGCCCAAGTGCCCGATGAGTGTTCTGGCCGCTTCCGTCTTTCCCGACGCCCACTGCCCCAAGACGCCAACGACGATCCCTTCATCAGCTTGCACCATGCCTCAACCTCCTGAAGATCCGGTCGTTTCGACAACTAGGCAGAGTCATGAAAGTTTCTTTCTCGCTCCAAGGGGATCGCCAGATCCCCGTTACAATAACACGATCTAACCTAGAATGCCAGGGATCTGGCGAGCCCTGGCGAGCGACAACTACCTGGGCATTTCCCGGTCCGTGTACTAGGGCACCAGACGCCCGAGCAGACTGAGCCCTATCTCTCGCACCAGCCAGACGACCAGGGGCAGGAGCGTGGACAGGAACAGATTGCGCCGGATCTCGGCCGTGTAGGGCCACTCGGGTACCTTCTCAACCCGCTCCTCGTAGGTCACCCAGTCCGCAATAGAGTCCAACAGGGCGGCTGCGCGCTCCGGCTGGCCTCTGGTCGCCGGTTCTTCCAGGGCCACCGACGCGGCTGCTAGATTGTCACGCACCATGTCCAGATGCCGCCTCTTGGCCGCGGCAATGGTCTGGCGGGTGCTCAGCATGTTGAGGAAAAAGACCAACACCGGCGTCAGGATCAGGATGCCGTACAGGACGATAGCCTCGATGTTTAACGTCATCTGGGGAACAAAGAGCAGGCTCAGCGCGCTGCCGCCAATGTAGGCCAGGGCGATGCCCAGGCTCCAACGACCGATGGGCTCGAGGGGCCTGAGGTCAAAAAGACGGATCTCCAGAGGGTGGTGCTGCAAGCCGGTAAAGAGTCTCATCCCCGACAGTGAGGAGTAGATGAGCCAGCCCAACAGGCCGCCCCACAGCCCGCCGGCAATCAACATGTACAGCACCAGCCACTCCGACCTGGCCCCAGAAGATAGCCAGATCGTCGACAGGCCGGAATCGTCCCACGGCCGCCAGAGCAACAGCCCGCCCGCCACCCCACAACCCAGCGCCAGCCACTCCAGCCGCCGGTTGAACATGGGCGCCTCGGTCAGCAAGCGCGCAAACTCGTCATCGTCCATCCGGGCCAGGGGGCGAAAGCTCTGAATGGCGCCGTTTCGCAAGCGTTGCAGGATGGGCAAAGTTAACAGAATGTAGATAATGATCGCCGGGTAGAGCAACCCGGCCCGCCAAAAACCAAAGTCAAAGTGGGCGGCCAGAACTCCGGCCAGGAGGGCAGCGCCAACCAAAAGTAGGATCAACACCAAGCCCACCGCCACAGTCACCCGGAGCCACGACATCCGGGACCGTTCCACCGCACCCTCGATCAGGGTGCAGGGCATGTTGACCAACGCGGACCTATCCGTCATGATCTGATTGGCTCCCTGCCGTCGAGCCTGCTCCCCAGGCTGCAATTCCCGAGGGGAGATCATTCGACAGCCTGCCAGAATTATACCATCTTTTGCCAGCCTTGACACATTTGCCGGCTACTGGTCGATGTATACGCCTTGGGAATCTCAGCTTACATTGTCATTCCGAGTTCATCCATGGCACAAAGCGCCACTCAGCAGACAAGAACCCTAGCAGCTCCACCGATCTCTGCTCGTGCTGGACAACAGTCCAGCACATCCAGTAACAACGCGTGGACTGTGGTCTACGCAGAGCTCGGTCGAGCAACTATGAGGCAGGCAGAGCCCCCACCGCCATGATGATGGTGACAATGGCAACCAGACCCCACAGGGTCAGCACCGTATTGAACAGCGTGACCGTTTCCGGCTTGCCGATGCGAATGCCGCGCCGCCGCATGATGATACGAA
>JASFHU010000234.1:0-6772 GCA_050123055.1 Anaerolineae bacterium | reverse complement strand
CTGCGCTGGCGATCGTCACGGGTGGGCACGTGCGGGTAGGTTTGGAGGACAATCTTTACTATCGCAAGGGGGAACTGGCTACCAACGAGCGACTGGTCGCCCGGGTGGCGCGCATCGCCGCCGAGGTCGGGCGGCCCGTCGCCAGGCCAGATGAAGCGCGGCAGATCCTGGGCTTTAGGCAACTGCAACCCACACCACTCGACAGATGAGCGGGAGGGCATGGCAACCAGGAGTTGAAGCTACCCGAAGAATGCCCCAGACTTGTCTGGGACTCCGGACTTTCCAACTTGTTGGCGTGTGCCACGAACAGGCCAGGGCGATTCCCTAACAGCGAGCTGCCTTTTGCCTTCCCCTGCATTTTGCAGTACAATGCGGATGCTCATACCATACCAAAAAGTCACTAGAGGTAGAATTTGATGGGATCACCTAGCCAACCTCGCCGCTTGCAGATCGTGGTCATCGATGAAGAGACGGGTGAGGAAGTAGCGGTTGCCAACGGTGTAGAAACTCTGATCCTGCTGGTCGCCCCAGACACCAGCGACGAGCAGGATTATCGCCGTATCCTGATAGGGGATGCAGATACGAGCGTCCAACTGCTGTTTGACCTCCTCAATGAGGTGACCGAGAGGATGGAGCGGGGGACGACGATCGATCTGAGCCAGGTCATTGACGATCACTTGCTGCTCGAGGTGACCGACGAACTGCCCCTGCATTGAGGGCGGGGCAACACGAAGGGAGATAGCTATGAAAGTGCTCAAGCCGGGCTCAACAGCCCTCTACCCTGTACCTGCCGTTCTGGTGAGCTGCGGAGTGGAGCAGCCCAACATCATCACCCTGGCCTGGGCAGGAACCGTATGTAGCGATCCGCCAGCGGTGGGCATTGGCGTGAGGCCAGAACGGTTCTCCCACCACTTGATCGCGGAGGCTGGCGAGTTTGTGGTCAACCTGCCACGAGCCGATCAGGTTGGGGTGGTGGACTATTGCGGGCAGGTTTCTGGCCGGACCGTGGACAAATGGGCCGCCTGTGGACTGACTCCTGTCCCGGCGCAGAAGGTCGGCACACCGCTTATCGCCGAGTGCCCGGTAGCCCTGGAATGCCGGGTGTCCCACCACCTGACGCTGGGCGTCCACGATCTGTTCATCGGCGAGGTACTGGCGGTGCTGATCGACGAAGAGGTGCTCACCGAGGGGGGACACATCGACTATGAGAAAGCCGATCCCCTGGCCTATGGTGGCGGCTACTACTGGCGTCTGGGGGAACTCCTGGGGCGCTATGGCGACTGGCGGGGAGGGTGCACAGGCAACGCCGGCTGAAATCCACCGGCCCATCACGTGCAAGGAAGAAAAAGAAAATCCCCCGAACCATTGCCGGGGGAGCTTGCTCGGAACCTCTCGCTCGGAAAGGAAAAACTGCAGAGTCAAGGCCATGCCCGGGGTGAACATATTCATCCCCGGCCAGCTATGCCAGCGTTCCTGTCCTGGGTCGCGCTAGCCAGGCAGGAAAGACGACGCTACGACCTCCAGGATGCGCCAGCAGGGCGCTTCTTGAAGCGATAGGTGATCCTTCCCCGCGTCAGATCGTACGGGGACAGCTCAACCAACACCCGATCGCCCAACAGCACCCGGATGTAGTATCGGCGCATCTTGCCCGAAAGGTAGGCCAGGACCTCGTGTCCGTTGTCCAGTTCTACCTTAAACTGGGTGGCGGGGAGACAGTCGATGACCGTTCCCTCCAGTTCAATTTTGTCCTTGGTCTCTTTGGCCAAGAGTTTCTCCTTTCACCACGTAATTATCTGTACCTCTGTCGCGCTTCTCGCTGGCGCTGCCGCCGTCGAGCGCGGCGAATGGCCCGCTGCTTCTGAATTCTGCGCATCTCGCTGGGAGAGATGTACCATCGCTTGCGCCGGGCCTCACTCAGGATCCGCTCCTGCATAACCTCTTTCCTGAAGCGCTTGAGCAAGTTCTCCTGGGACTCCCCATCTCGCAATGTCACTGTTGCCAATACACTCACCTCCTTCCTACTACCGAATCGCTCTTGATCAGCCCATCTGTGCCGGATGTATCTCTTCAATAAACCGGGGGAAAGTGTGGTGTGTGCTTTCCGGCTTTGCCGCCCGCACACACCCCACCCCCACTTATTGATAAGATACGTGCCGGACAAAGAAAACCCGGCCTGCGCATCATGCGTTGGATGGCAACCGGGAACCTCGACTCTGGCTGTCGACCTCAGCCCCATGCCTGACCTCAGGTCCCGACCCTCGATGTCCTCTCCATGGGGCGGGCGGTGGTTTGCAGGCACTTGTCAATCTACATGACGTCTACTCTCCCCGATGGGATCGCAAAGCGAAGCCCTTCGTCCGCCAGTCATCTAACCACAGATGCAACGATATTATAACAGATTCTCCTCAAATCGTCAAAGCCAGCCCTGGCGCTGACCTCACTCGAGCGTCCCGGGCGCTCAGGGCACGTGCCCTGGCGGGGCAGACAAAAAGTCGGCGACCAGTGCTCCGACCTTTTGCTCCAGACCAGCCCAGAAGTGATCGGCGCCCATCACCACACGGAGGGTGCTGGGAGGTGGGAGATGTTCGACCAGGTCGCGCAGCGGACCAGGCGGGGCAATCTGATCGTGCTCGCCGGTGACAAAAAACTTGGGCCGGGCGAAAGCGGACATCGCCCCAGCATCACAATACTCGGACGGTAACCCCACCATCGCTGCCGCTATCAGCCGGGGATCGGTCTGTGAGTGCATCAGGGCCAGCCAAGCCCCGAAAGAGTATCCGGCCAGCGATACGCGCTCCGGGTCCACGCCGGGCTGAGCCCGGAGCCAGTATAGCGCGCCAGCGACGTCGGCCAGCTCGCCCCGGCCATGATCATGCTGGCCTTCACTGGACCCCACCCCCCGGAAGTTGAAGCGCAAGGCGGTCACCCCTCGGGCGACCAGCTCCCGGGCGATGGCGACTACGACACCGTTGTACATGCTGCCCCCACCCAGCGGGTGGGGATGGCACACCACCGCCGCGGGGCTCTTGGTCTTGCGGTCCGCCAGGTGCAGCAAACCTTCGAGTTGCAGCGGATGGCTTGTTTGGGTGGGAAAGGTGATACGCCGCAGTTCTGCCATGTTCTACATCCAGGCCAGCTCCCAGTGCGATGCCACCGGCCTAGCTTTCAACCAGATAGGCCACCGTGACGCCAGAGCCGCCTTCCCCTCTTTCGCCAGAGCGATGGGACGTCACCAGCGGATGCCCATGCAACTGCTGTCGCACCGCTTGCCGGAGGGCACCTGTGCCCTTGCCATGCACGATCCGCACAAAGGGCATGCCAGCCAGAAAGGCATCATCCAGATACTTATCAAGGCGAGGGATGCACTCCTCGACCCGCTGTCCGCGCAGATCCAGCTCGACGCTGGGGGCCGGATGCGCGGCTGTCTCTACGACGGGCTGGGGGGCTTGAGCAACCTTTTGGCCGGCGCGCCGTTCGAGATCACTCCGCTGGACGCGAACGCCAAAATTCCCCACCTGTACATCGACGGTATTGCCCTCCAGGGCTGTAACCTGGCCAGTGGTACTCAGGCCCCGGATCCAGACCGTGTCACCCACGCCAATCGTGCCCGGCAGAACCACCTCCTCTGGTGGACGGGGAGGGGGCGGAGGGGGCAGAGCCTTCTCCTCTTCGGCCAGGCGCGCCTGGGCTTGGGCAAGCCACTCCTCGCCCAGTGTCGACAGGCTATGGCGCTCTGCCATCTGTTCGCGTAGCACCTCAATCTCTTGGCGGGCTGCAGCCAATTCGCGGCGGGCCTCAGCCCGAGTTTCGCCCAGTATGGAAGCCCGTTCTCCCTCGATGGTCGCCAGACGGGCCGCCAGTTGGTGCTCCCGCTCGGCCACCTGGCGCTGTGCCAATACGGCTTCGTCACGAGCAGCGGTAGCTGTCCGGTGGGCCTCCTGTATCTCGGCCAGCAACGACTCGGTCTCTAACTCCTCTGGCGAAATCAGCGCCCGTGCAGCCCGCACGATGAGCGAAGAGAGCCCCAATCTCTCGGCGATGGCAAAGGCGTTGCTACGTCCGGGCAAACCTATCTGCATCCTGTAGGTAGGGGCCAGGGTCTCCAGGTCAAACTCGACGCTGGCATTCTCCACGCCGGGCGTGGTATGGGCATATGCCTTCAGTTCCGAGTAGTGTGTGGCGACCAGGGTCGTGATCCTGCGCTCCAGGAGGTGCGACAGGATGGCTCGCGCCAGAGCCGATCCCTCCACCGGGTCGGTGCCCGCACCCAACTCGTCAAAGAGCACCAGGCTGCGCTCGCCAGCGTGGTCAAGGATATCTACAATATTGGTCAAATGGGACGAGAAGGTAGAGAGAGACTGCTCGATGGACTGCTCGTCGCCGATGTCGGCATAGATGCCATCAAAGACCGAGAGAGACGAATCCTCTGCCACCGGCAGATGCAAACCCGATTGGGCCATGGCCGCCATGAGTCCCACCGTCTTCAGGGAGACCGTTTTGCCGCCGGTGTTCGGCCCGGTGATGACCAGGACGAAATAGTCAGCGGCCAGATATACGTCGATGGGCACCACCTGATCGGGCTCAAGGAGCGGGTGGCGAGCCTGCCGCAGATCCAACACGGTACCGGGATGCTGGTGCACAATCCCAGCCGGTTCCGGAAGAGGCTTGGGAGCAATGGGAGCGATGATGGGCTCAGTAGCATCGAGTGCATTGGCATAGCGCGCCTTGGCCAGGATCAGGTCAAGTTCGGCCAACGCCTCCACAGTCCAGGCTAGTTCGTCGGCCAGGCTGGCGACAAAGGCCGAAAGCTCGGCCAGGATGCGCTCGACCTCCTTCTCTTCCTCGATCTGGAGCTCGCGCCAGCGGTTACCCATCTCTACCACCGACAGCGGTTCGATAAACAGGGTGGCACCACTGGCCGATGTATCGTGAACAAGGCCCGGGATCCGCCCCTTGAAATCGGCTTTGATGGGGATCACATAGCGGCCGCTCCGCTGGGTGATCAGCGACTCTTGCAAGTAACTGGCGTTGCGCGCGTTGGCAATGATGCGGTTCAGCTTGTCGAGCAGTCGCTCGTGGGCAACACGGAGTTCGCGGCGGATGCGGGACAGCCTGTCGCTGGCGTGGTCCACCACCTCGCCCTGATCGTTGATGCAGCGGTTGATCTCGTCTGCCAGGCCCTGGCACGGCTCGACGCGGGCGGCGATGTCGGCCAGGAGGGGCACCTGCCCATGCAAGCGCCCCATCATGCGCTGCACCCGTTGCCCAACCCGCAGCGTGCTCGAGATGTCGAGCAGATCGGCCGGCGAAAGGAGTGCCCCGCGCCCTGCGTTGTGGGCCAGTTGGCGCACATCGTGCGCCCCGCCCAGAGACAGGCCGCCATGTGCATCCAGCAGATGGCGCGCCTCGCGGGTCTCCTGCAAGCGATGCTGGACCTCGACCAACATGGGAGAGGGCTCCAAGGATAGGGCAAGATTTCTGCCCGCAGAGAAGGAAACATGACGCGCCAACCGCGCCAAGATCTGGGGAAATTCGAGGGTATTGAGATGTCTCTTGTCCATCACAGCCTGAAGATAAAGATGTCCGGCAACCCCCTGGGCATCCACGGCTTGAGGGTGGCAAGTGCGACGGGCAGGAAGGCGTAAAAGATCGGGATCAAGTTGGAGCTCTGAAAAAAGCCGATCAAATTCAGTCGCAGGGCGCTATCCTCATTGCCCGGAGCACCCAGGATGAAGGCAATTGCAAGAATGCTAAAACCGATCCAGAGGGTGGCCAAGAAGAAGCCGATGATCATGCCACCCAGTTGGTCAATCTGGCGGATGCCAGGTAGCTCTGTATCACGATAGGTCCTGCGCAGCACGAAATTGAGCGCGATCGCTGTCACAAGCAACAGGAGCAAAAAACCCAACCCCTGGCTGGTGGTCGTGGGCAGGGTCGTGATGTAGCTCACCCATCTCCCGGCAGTGACGTAACCGATAGTGGCTACCACGGCAGCGATATAGAGCACCAACAGGCTCAAGGCCATGCGCACCAGGCCGCGGAGGAAGCCCAGCGCCGCACCGCCCAGCAAGACCAATATGATCAGAAAATCAAATGGATTTAGCCAACCAGGTAGAGTGCCCATGTGACCACCTCTGTCACAGCAACGCCTTGCCAGGCAGCCTGCAAGGCGTCCGTAGAATGATCTTCAACTCTAGCCCCTAGACGGTTCCACCTGGCGATTCCTTCGAGGGGGGAGGATAGAGTTGGAGAACCCGTTCGATACGCGCAATCAGTTCGCGCCGCGGCAGTTTAGATTTGACGATAAAGTCTTGCAGGTCTGTGCGGGCTAACCACATGACCTGGTCAAACGGCGAGTTCAGTGCCGTGAGGGCGATGACCGGAATATCGCGGATGGCCTCGTCCTCCCCTTTTCGCAAGAGCACCTCGGCTCCGTCCATACCCGGCATCATGAGATCCAGCAGGACCAGATCGGGTTGTTCTTGGCGCATCGCTTCCAGGCCCTTGACTCCGCCGTCAGCCCCGATCACCTCGTACCCGGCCTTGCCCAAGATCAACTTGATGTAGTCGATCATGTCCAGATCGTCTTCGATGCACAGAATCTTGGGCATAGGGTCAGCCTCTGCCATGCCAGCCTCAGTTCGCCACCTGGCCGAGACCGCCCCGGCCCTGGCTCAGAACCCGCTCGATGGTCCTCAACAACTCTGTCCGCTTGAATGGCTTGGTGACATAGTCCTTGATCTCGGTGTGCCGTTTCCACATGAGCTGATCG
>JASFHU010000233.1:0-6799 GCA_050123055.1 Anaerolineae bacterium | reverse complement strand
AAGCCGCCTGATACTGGGTGACTACCCGGCTCTACACATGATTCTGCAGCGTCAACTTCTGGGGGCCGGGGGTTGAGATATGCCTGCTGGTGTACCCACTCTGCGCTCGGCTCGGGCAGCCAGCCCGGCATTGGCAGTGTAACCAAACGGTTTCTGCAACCTCAAAACCACCGGTGTATCCTGTGAGAAGCGTTCGAGAGCCACGGCTATATTTTCGTCAACTACAGAAAAGCCCTGCTCGTTGGGACGGCTGGGCAAGACCGGCCAACCACCCATATTGAACGAATGTCGCCCCAGGAATTCCGCTGACCACAAGACCTGGAAACCGGTTTGCTCCAAGAGCAACCTGGTGTGGAAATGCGCGTACCCAGTCGTTTTTCCGCCGAGCGATTGCGGTCCACTGAGTATGCTTCAAGGGGAGGCAGTCGACTTGGTGACCACCACTGTCACTGACTGACTCTTCTTTTTCGTCGGATCTCCGAGCGACTGGACCCACAGTGTTGCAGACAGTGCGTATCCCCCCTGGGCATCTGACGCCGCAATGAGCTTGATGGATAGGCCTTGTGATCCACCTTCAGGGAGAGTGACTTGCGTGCCAGGTACGGTATGGTCCGAGCAGGAGTCGCCAATGCAGTACTGAGCTGTCCAGCCCTGAGGCGGACCAGCATCCAGCCAGACCTGGAAGGAGTCGGTTATATTTCCGCCGTTCGTCAGATCCAGCTCAAAGATCACCGGCTGGGTATCTGTAAAGATTGACCTGAAATCATCACCGATGAGAGCGAGCCCGACGTCGTACACCGGGGTGACAGTGGGGGTGGGCGTGGGCGTGTTGGTGGGCGCTGCCACCGTCACTGCCTTTGTAACGCAGGTCGCGGCTCCGCTCCCGATCTTGAAACTGTAGGTGTAGGTGCCCGCCGTGTCAAACGAGTCCTCCCATTGCCAGATGTAGTAAAAACCATTGCGGTCCACGCCTTCGAACCGTGGGCTGCCCGCGCCGGTGAGCGATACGTCGGCATAGCCCAAAAGCGAGCGGACCTCAATGATAAACGTCTCGCCCATTGTGGGACTGGCAGGGTCGAAGGTCATGGTGTCGCCGAACCGGCAGGTCACTCGTGGAGTGGCCGTCGGCCTCCGAGTGCTCGTAGCTGAAGGCGTCCTCGTCGGTGTGCGGGTGAAGCTGGGGGCGGGCCGCCGGGTGGCCGTGGGCAACAGGCGGCGTGTAGCGGCGGGTCGCCGGGTGGCCGTGGGGAATGGGCGGCTTGTGGCGGCGAGCCGTGGCTGGGCGGCAGTGGGCTGCAGCATCGGCGTCGCCAGCGGTGAGACAAACTCATCGCCGGGGGTGCCTACAGGAGAGACCGTAGCGGTGGGTGGGAGCGGCTGCGGCGTCGCCGTTGCGGTGTTGGTAGCCCGCTCGGTCGAGGTTGAGCTCGCCGCCGGTGTCAAAGTGGGAGGCGGCGTGACCGTAGGCTGCGGCGTATCGGTCGCGCGGGCCACGAGGCCCGGCCGTGAAGTGCCCAAGATCAGGGCCAGTACCACCAGGAAGGCACAGCCGGCCAACACCACCAGGGCGACCAGGCTGCCGCCAACCACTAACAATCGGCGCACAAGCCGGCGAGTCTGTAGCCCTTTTGCTGCCTTGTAGCGCGAGCATAGGCCGAATTGACCAGCCAGGCAAGTTCTGCCTTGAAAGTCGAGCGGGATGTGCGGCGGTCCACCTGACGAGGCCGCGTAACAGTAGTTGGCCGCATCCGGTTCGGAAAAATATATGCTTGGATCGTCAACGGTGCCCAGGTATGGACACACTCTCTTGGTCATGGTCTTGCACCTAACAAGGCCTCAATTGGGGCCGATACTTGCTCCAGTGCTGGCCGAGAATGCACATCCGTCTGAGACCCGGGATTGGGGCGTTAGGCTTTCCCAGGGGCGCATTCTCCTGTGCCAGTAGTAGTTGTGGGGCAGATCACCCGGCGTCGGGCGAGACAGGGGCTTTTTGCAAACCGGCGGATCCTCAGCCGTGGATCCTCTCGCAAAACCAGCCACAATTCACAGATGCCCTTCTGCCTTACTGTGCGTCTTACACTCAATTGTACCGCAAGCCGCCGAAAACGGCAAACCAACCACAGGGAAAAAACATTCCTAGGAACCTGGTCTTGAGCAAGAGCGTCCGCGGCCTGGCGACAGCGGAGATTTCGCACGCACCGGGCCAGCAGTCATCCTCCTCCAACGGCAGCAAGGGAAAGTGCTTCATAACCTCCCGGGTGAACATACCCGTCCCGTTGCGCGGCGCCATGCCCTGCTCGCTGTAAACCTTGACCCGGAATAGACCCGACGAAGGGGAGTCCTTCTTGATGACTAGCCCATCAAGCCGGTTACCAGAGCCTGCGCGCACCGGCCCAGCAGCTCTACCACGTAACCGCCCTCCTGCACCACCACCGTCGGCAGCTCCAGGGAGGCGATGGCAGCCCCGATAGGCTGGAAATCCTCCGGCTGCAGCGCGAGTCCACCCAGCGGATCGCCCTCGCAGGTGTCAAAACCGGCCGAGATCACCAGCGCCCGGCAGTCGTTATCCGTGATGGCTTCGAGGGCGCGCTGCAGGGCCGGTTGATAGGCCGCCCAGTCCGCTCCCCGGGCGAGGGGCAGGTTCAGGTTGTAGCCCTCCCCTGTGCCCTCACCCCGTTCTCCGGCGTAGCCGTAGAAGAAGGGAAAGCTGTCGTTCGGATCGCCGTGGATCGACACGTACATCACCTGATCGCTGCGGTAGGTGGTCTCCTGGCTGCCGTTTCCGTGGTGAAAGTCGATGTCCAGCACCGCCACCCGGCCCAGCGATGCCAGGCGCCCTGCGGCCAGCACCGCGTTGTTGAAATAGCAGAACCCGCCATAGCGGGCCCGCGTGGCGTGGTGGCCCGGCGGCCGGCAGAGGGCATAGGCCAGCCTCGACGCGCCCGCCACCACCGCCTCCGCCGCCTGGAGGGCGCAGCCTGCCGACGCGGTCGCAGCGCGCACCGTCCCGGCGCCGATGGGCGTACCGGCGTCGCAAGCAAAGTAGGCCGCCTGCGCCAGGGGCCATTCGGGAAGCTTGGCGGTGGAGAAGGAGTAGGGAAAGGTACCGGGCACGATCTCGTCCGGCCAGCCCGGATCCCACTCGGCCAGGGTTTCAGTCAGGTACTGGACCAGCTCTGGGGTGTGGACCGCGCACAGCTCGTCAGGCGTTGCATGTCGCTCGCATTCGCTGATGGTCACATACGGCAGCGCGGACAAGGCGGTGCGAATGGCCTCGATCCGCTCCGGCTTTTCCAGGTTGTCCTGCATCTCGCCAAAGTTGAAAAAGGTCTGGGGGCGGTGGCCCTGGTGGTCACGGGGATACACTACGTACAGAGTTTCAGCCATCATCCTCCCTCTACAGCTCCCCAATTCCTCGGCCTTATCCAACCGCTGCCTAGGCCCCCACGCGACGGGCCTCGCGCTCGACCACAGCATGCACGTCACGCTGGATGTCGTCCGGCAACGGCTCAACCTGGTGCTCCTCCAGAATCCGTTCCACCCGCTTGGCCGCCCGCTCCGCCATATCCAGCTCGCCCTTCTCCACCCATCGAGCGTGTGTATCCATGTCAACCAGCCCTGGATAGCAGCCATCACGGCAGTGAGCCGCCGTGTGAGGGTGGGCCAGGTAGTTGCCGCTGGGGCCTACCTCGTGCACCACGTCCAGGGCCATGCCCTGGTGGCTCACGTCAACGCCGGCCGTGGCGTGGCGGATCCACTGGAGCCAGTCGTTGCAGATGGCCATCAGGGGCAGCGAGCCCTGCATCCCCGAGTCCATGAATCCCAGGTCGTGGATGATGTTCGCTCCTTCCAGGGTCTGCAGCACCAGGCTCAGGGCGATCTCGGCACCCGTCTGCGCATCCAGCACCTTCGAGTCGGTGCAACCGGCCATCCCAAAGGTCGGAAGCCCGTAATAGTGCCCCATGGCCAAGGCGAGGCCCTGTCCATCTGCCATGCCATAAGAACCGGCCATGGTCTTCAGATTGATCAGTGCGCCGCCCCAGCCTGGCACAGCCACCGGCGAGCCCTCGCGCACCAACTGGGCCAGGACGATGCCCAGCAACACACCTGCGTACTGGAAAGCCGTGTTCCCCGCCACGCTGTGGGGCCCTTGGCCCAGCGGAATGTACAGTTGCGGCAGTCCCTTCTCCGCCAGGTACATGCACTTTTGCAGGGCCTCCTGGTTGGCGATGAGGCCATCGGTGACGTTGATGTAGCAGGTGGCAAAGGGACGGCGCTGGAAAGCCTCGGCCCCTCCGGCCACGATCTCTGCCATTTCGGTAGCCAGGACACAGCCTTCAAAGTCTGGCGATACGAATACAATCGGCTTGGTGGTGTGGTTGAGCATGACCTCCATCTGGTAGCGGTCATAGATCAGGGGGTTCACGTCCGAAGGCAAAAAGGCCGACATCACAAAGCTGACTTCGGGCAATGCGTCCTGAACGATTTGCGCTTCGACTACGTCCTCCAGCACAGCCAGCCGCCGTTGCCCCGTCCGGTGGTCTAGCACGTTCAAGCAGTCGGAACCACCACCATAGTAGCTGTTGTAGCCCGTGGCACGGATCGCGATCTGGCCCTTTTGGTCGAACAGCGTCATGTTCTTTGGCGTCACGGCCAGGGCCTTCAGGACCATCAGCTCTGGAATGCGTACCACGATCCCGTCGGCCTTGGCCCCGCCCTTGACCAGCAGGTTCAGCGCCTTCTCGTCGTGAACCTCGACGCCCACATGTTCGAGCATCTCGATGCTCGCCCGGTGGATCTTTTCGCACTCTTGCGGTCCCAGCCGCGAATAGCGCGCGCTTGTCTGTCTCTGACCCTGTGTCTCGATCATGTTTCCTCCGTCTGTATACTCGATCCAACTCGTGGATCGCGGTCTTGAAGTTGAGTACGTACCAGGCTGCCCTGAACCGGTGTCAGCCCTCAACAACTGCGAGAGCTTGCTCCAGATCGTCGATGAGGTCCGCGGCATCCTCCAGCCCTACACTGACCCGGAAGAACTCTGGTGCCTCCCAGGGGTAGAGCGCGATCAAGCTCTCGTCGTGGCCCAGGCAGGTAGCATGGGTAAAGAACTTGAGCCGGCGGATCACCTCGATACGCTGGCCGGGGTCGCCCTTGATCTCAAAGTTGAGCATCCCGGAAAAGTACGTCATTTGCCTTCTGGCGACCTCGTGCTGGGGATGACTTGGCAAACCAGGGAAGCGCACCCAAGCAACCTTGGGGTGGGCTGCCAGGAACTGGGCGACAGCCAGGGCGTTGGCCGAGTGCCGCTCCAGCCGCAGGGGAAGCGTCACCGAGCCGCGCATGATCTGCCAGGCGTTGAAGGGGCTGATGCAACCACCCAGGTTGACTACGGCGAACTGTCGCACCCGGTCGATGAGCGCCTGGGACCCCATGACGGCGCCAGCCACGGCGTCGCCGTGTCCGTTGACATACTTGGACAGGCTATGAAAAACCAGGTCGGCGCCCAGCTCCAACGGCTGCTGGCTGAGCAGCCCCGACCAGGTGCTGTCCACCGTGAGGAGGGCGCCGGCCTGGCGGGCTATCTCGGCGATGGTGGCGATGTCGCTGATCCGCGTGGTCGGGTTGCCGGGCGTCTCTACGTGGATGATCCTGGTCCGGGGCGTCAGCGCCGCCCTCACCGCGGCAGGGTCCGAGGTGTCGACGAGGCTGGTGGCGATGCCGAACCGCTTGGGCAAGTCCTCGACCAGCAAGTCATTGATGGCTACATAGACCACGTCCGAGGAGATGATGTGGTCGCCCGTGTTCAGTAGCGTCAGAAACGAGCCGGCGATGGCAGACACGCCGCTGGCGGTAAGAACACAGTCCTCAGCTCCCTCCAGGTCGGCCAGTTTCTCCTCCAGGTAACGGGCGTTGGGCGTGCCGTTGCGAGTGTAGACGAAAGCCTCGGGGGGCAGGTCATCCACCGGCTGGCCTCCCAGGTCGTAATTGTTCGACATAATGAGCGGGGTCTTGACGGGCGACCACAAGCCGCCACCCGGAACGCCGGTGTGGATGCAGCGTGTCGCGATCCCTTTGCCCAATGTCTCTTTGCGGTTCATCATCCCTTCTCCTTTGATTGGTGGTTCATTGAGGGCAGATCAGCCCTCACGTGGCTGAGCCTCTGTTCGGCGCGTGAAGCTGTAGGTGCTATTCTACCACACACCGTCACAGAAGTCAAGTATTACTTTATTTCTGAGTGATAATTAAGTGCAGGTTTTATTTGTGTACAGCAGAACTCGATTCTATGCGCACAGTTAAGTGTCTCTTGACAGCCGGGACCACATCTGATACAATACGCCCAGACGCCAAGACGAGCGAAGGGAGGGGGGCATGGTGCCACTGGGAGACCGAATTCGTGTCCGGCGCAAGGAGCTGCGCTTGAGCCAGAGCGATCTGGCAGAGCGCACCGGCATGACGGCCAGCTTTATCAGCCAAGTAGAGCGCGGCGTGACCAGCCCTTCCATCGACTCGCTCTACAAGATCAGCCAGGCCCTCGACGTACCGGTCTTTCGCTTCCTGCTGGAGCCAGACGCCGTTTGTCCTGTGGTGAGGCACCACGAACGGATCCAAGTCACCTGGCCCTGGTCTGGACCAGAGCTCACCTTCCAGTTGCTGACCCCGCGCGCCAGCCAGAGATTGGAGGCCTTTATCACCGAGTGGGAACCGGGCGAACCGGGAGCCACTTCGGTCTCTGGTTTTGGAGAGACCACCGAGGAGTTTATCTACGTTCTTCAGGGGCAGTTGCAGATCAACTTGGGGG
>JASFHU010000232.1:0-6817 GCA_050123055.1 Anaerolineae bacterium | reverse complement strand
CACCCCACAAACGCCATCTTCCCCCGATCTATTGAAAAGATACGATCTGTGCTTGATGTTGGAGCGATTATAACAGAAAGTGATCCTGGTGACAAATTGGCTCCAAGTGACCCGGGTCACACGTGAACCGGGTTCAGGTGAACTGGGTCACATGTCCAGGTCCAGCACAAGCTCGATGGGGCAGTGATCGGAGCCCATGACGTCTGTCAAGATCTGAGCGTCCTGCACATAGGGTAGCAGGTCCTCTGCCAGCAAAAAATAATCGATCCGCCAGCCGACGTTCCGCGCCCGTGCATCGAAGCGGTAGGTCCACCACGTGTATTGCTCAGTATCGGGATGCAAGTGCCGGTAAATGTCCACAAA
Source organism: Anaerolineae bacterium (assembly GCA_050123055.1). GTDB lineage: Bacteria > Chloroflexota > Anaerolineae > JAAYZQ01 > JAAYZQ01 > JASFHU01. Next base: position 6,454 of record JASFHU010000232.1, on the reverse strand, counting down.
GCCCCAGTCCAGCCAGCGAGTCAGTACCTCCCTCTCTTCGGGGAGAAAACCGGAGGTCTTGACGTTCTGCCTGGGCCTTGCCAGGTCGATGGGCTGGTGGGCGGTGTTGTAATCGCCGCAAACGATGAGCCGTTGTCCACGCGCGCGCAGGTCGGTGCAAAGGTCCAGCAGGGCGTCGTAGAAGGCAATCTTGTAGGCCACCCGCTCCTGTCCTCGCCGGCCGCTGGGAAAATAGGCGTTCACCAGTGTGAAACCCTGGTGCTCGGTGACAAGCACGCGACCTTCGGCATCAAATTCGGGCCAGCCCATGCCCTCCCGGATGGCTAATGGTTCCTGCCGGCACAAGGTCGCGACTCCGCTGTACCCCTTGCGCTCTCCGTTGTGCCAGATAGACTGGTAGCCTGGTGGGTGGCGCATCTCCTCAGTCAGTTGCTCCGCCTGGATGCGGGTTTCCTGGAGGCAGAGGATGTCGGGATCCGCAGCCGGGAGCCAGTCCCAGAAGCCGTTGCGAACCACAGCCCGAATGCCGTTGACGTTCCAGGAGACGAGTTTCATCCGCGCTATCCCCCGCCAATCACGTGAACCACGCGCACCTGGTCGCCATCGGCCACCGGTTGCGTGGCGTACCCGCCAGGCGGCACCAGCACGCCATTGATCGAGACGACAATATGGTGATGGGTGAACTCGCAGGCTTCGAGGACATCTTGCACCGTCATCCCGTCCTGCCACCTGACGTCCCACTTGTCATTGACGCGGATCATCGACCTGCCACCTTTCGATGCGCTGTTCAGGGTACTGTGGAACAAAGGCGCAGAGCCGGCTGTCCGACTCTGCGCCACTCAAGCAACCGGTCAAGCCTGGCGACTAGTGCCCGTTGGTGTGCCTCTCGATCAGGTCCACGACATCTGCAAAGTCGATGCCCAGATCACGCACTGTCTCGAGGGTGGGGATCCCGTTCTCATCCCAACCCCGCCGCTGGTAGACGGCATCGATGAGCTTTTCGTACTGATCCTCGCGGTGGCGCCGCAGCGCCAGTCGCTTTTCCTGGGTAGACATACCGGCCGGGTCGATACCCACCAGTTCGCCAAGCTGCTGGTCGTATCGCTCAGCACGGCTTTCATACTCCACGTCCGTTACCGGCCCCACAGAGCGATAGGGGATGGCATCGTGCTCGCGCGTGCCATAGCCCATCTTTAGGTTGAACAGCCGCTGAAAGTTGTAGACCACTTCAGACATGCGGACCAGATCGTCACCCGTTTCGATATCGGTGCGCCCGGTCACCCCCCGGAACAGCTCGACATAGTTCTGCACGTGCTCAGGTACCTTAGCCGCATCCAGGCCGCTGTAGCGGGTCCTGTTGTCGGCTGGTTCCACATCGTTCCATGGCAGCTTGCACAGCCCGTTCAGCCCGAACCAGGTGCGCCACATGGGAAAGTAGTGGAGGGCCTCTGCCTTGTCCACAAAGGTGGGGATCTGGTTATTCACAGCATCCATAAAGATCAGCCAGGCTTCGTCGTGCTGCGGTCCCTTGTTGGCCAGGCCATAGCCGCCCTGTTGCGCCAGAGATTCCTTGGTCACATACTCGCTATACTCCAACCCCTTGGCCTCCATGCCGATATCCTGGAGGAATTGGGGATCGGCGCCGTATTCTTGGGCAAAGTGCTGCTTCATGCGCCGGATGCCCTGGCCGACGACGACGCCAAAGCCCTCGCCCCGCCCCATCTGGTGGAGGATCTCGAGCATCGCCTCGGCGTTGCCAAAGTTGAGCTCCAGGCCGCCGGTGAGCTTTTTGTTGAGGAGCCCCTCTTCGTAGCACTCCATGGCAAAAGCCAGGCCGGTGCCAAAAGAGATAGTGTCGATCCCGTAGGTATCGCAGTAAAAATTGGCTTCCAGTACGGCGTGGGCATCCCAGATGCCACAGTTGGCGCCAATCCCGGCCACAGTTTCGTACTCCGGCCCGTCCACGCTGACAGTTTGACCTTCGTAGGGTCCACTGTGGAGCTCGAAACCCGCTGCGAACTTGGCACAGGCCAGGGTACAGCCATACCAGCAACCGTCAGGTGCATCATACGAAAAGTACTTTTGGAAGTTTGGCGAATAGATCTTTTCCGCCTCTGGGTGCGCGCCATAGCGAAAGTTATGAACCGGCAGGATGTCATAGTCGTTCATGACTTTGGTCAGATGATTGGTGCCATCTTTTCGCATCTCAAACATGATGGCGTCCCGCTCATAGATCTCGCGGTGCATCTTGGCGCCGGTTTCCTGGATGCTCAGCAGATCCTCCGCCCGGTTGCTGTCCCCGCCAAGGCCGACATACTTGACCACCAGGGCCTTGATCTTTTTCTGGCGCAGCACCGTGCCGATCCCGCCGCGTCCAGCCTGTTTCAGCCTCGCGACTTGGCGGCGCGGGTCGTAGAAGCTAAAGTTCAGGCAGCCAAGCAGCGTATGCTCGGCGCCCACGCCCGCAGAGACCGAGGTCACTCCCTGTTTTTCCTGGGGCTTTTGGGCAAACAGGGCCACCATTTCTTCGGCCACCAGATGGCTGTTGGTGGATTCCTCTGGTGCTTCGATGATCTGGACCAACCCCTCGTTCCCATCCACAAAGACAATGACCTCTTTGTCGGCAATGCCCTGCACTTCGAGCGCATCAAACCCAGCAAACTTGAGTAAGGGACCAAAGTAGCCGCCCACGTTGCTGTCCACTACGGTTCCGGTCAGCGGAGAAATGGTCACGACGATCGACTTGCCTGTGCCGGGGTATTGGGTGATGCCGCCGATGGGGCCAGCGGCGATGACGATCTCATTCTCTGGACTGTCCCATTTTGTCTCGGCGTTTACGGCATTCCACAGAAGCCACAGGTCAAAGCCGCGCCCGCCGACAAACGTCCTTTTCATCTTTTCGTCGACAGGCTTGGTCGCGACGCTGTTGTCTGAAACGTTGACATAAAGCGTCTGGCCTGCATAGCCCTTGTCTACCTCGGCGGGCTCGTAGCGGTACTCGGCCAGAACCTTGTGACCGGTTTTCAAACTTTCTACGCGTTCCTTGCTGATTTCCACGCTTCCCATTCTTTATCTCCTACCCTGGCAGTACCTCGATGCTGAGGGCCTCGGTGGGGCACTGCTTGACGCATAGGCCACACGAAATGCACTTGATGGGTTCGACATAATCTTGATGGTAGTACATGCTCGCGTTCGGACAAAAGCCCACACACGACAGGCAGCCCACACATTCCTTCTTCTTGAGGCGCACGATGCCTGCCTTGTCGCGGTAGAGGGCGCCCGTGGGGCAAACCTCGATGCAGTCTCCACACTGGGTGCAGACCACCATACCCCACTCAGCATTCCCGAGGCTGGTGATGCAGATGGACGACTTGGCCGGGTTGATCTCCTTGTACCAGGCCTGGGAGCAGACGTCCTCACAAAGATGGCAGCCAATGCATAGTTCGTCGTTGGTGACCAGAACCTTCATTGTTCGTCCCCTTTCCTTTGCTCTTCACCAACCAAAAAGCTCCCGCCGGTATGGCGAGAGCGACTGGAAACCAGGATTGAGGGACCTGGCACCATTGCCGTCCCACCCAGGGCGGAAATCCGGATGGCGATCTTGCGCCTAGGATAGCCCAAGTCCGAGAAAATGTCAAGACACTAGGCGCTCGATGGGCAAAGGTCCCCAGGACTACCTCTGAGTGGTCTCCTGACCGACTCCCGTCGGCCCGAGCCCCACAACCTTGAGCTCAACTCAGAACGGACGCACTCGACAATTGTTTCCCGAAAAAAGGGGGGTACCCCATGGCAGAGTGGCAGAGTGGCAGAGTGGCACAGTAAGCCGCTACATCACCCACCACCAGCCTCGGCACCGGAACCAGCCGCCCCTCACCCTCGCAGTCCTATTCCCCCTCCTCCGTGATCAACACAGAGGTCAGGCCGGTATCCTGGTCAGTGCCGATCATCAAGCTCGCCGTTCGCCCCCCCTTGGTGTATTCCAGCACCAGCATACCCCCGAACTCGTCCGAGCTGACCTGGGTCCAGCCCAAGCTGGGCATCCTAGCTTCGTAAAGATCGGCAACCTCGCGTGGCGCAGAGGCCGACAGGAAGGTGATCATGCCAAAGAGATTGCTGAGCTGCTCAGCATCCTCCGGTACAGGGATGTCTTCGGGCATGGCTCCGCTGGCCAGGGCTGCCTCGGGGACCTGGATGGTGAACGGCTGGTTCATATCGGTCATCTCGAACGCAAATCTGACCAGGCCCTCTTCCACCCTATCTTCCGCGCTGCCCACGCCCAGTGCTAGCTCTTGGCCCTTGAAGACAAGATCCAGGTGGACAATGTGGTTGCCATCTGCCGTCACGTAGAGATCCCCGCTGGCGTCGGTGATGCCGCCCATTTCCGCCAGCTTTTCGGCAGTGATGCAAGCGGCCAGATCCTCGTGGGTGAGGGTCCAATGGTGTGCTGTGAGGCCATTGTGTTCCACTGTGCCTTGCCATATCCAGCCGCAGGTGCCATCCAGCATGTCAGCGGAAGTCACCAATCCTGCATCATCCAGGGATGTGTCACCGTCTGCCGGCGTGCTGAACCACTCGTCTCCGATCTGCATAAAGGTGCTTTCCTGCAAAACGTACATCTCGGTTCTCAAGGCTTCTTCGGTGCCCTCAAAGCCCTGGCTGGAAATCACAATGTGTTGGGCGAGGGGCTCGCGTGTGTACTCGACCAAGAACTCGATGCTTCCCTGGATCGCCTGGCCGTTGTCGATACCTTCCGCATAAATTGTTGTGGTCGATCGGTAACTTCCCAGGTCGGTCGCCCGGGCCAGGCCTGCGATATCCAGTTCGCCCGTCTCTCCGCCTTGGGAATCCTCTGGCTCAGGGCTAGCCGTTGACCCCTGGGAGCTGGGGGGGGATTGGGTCTCAGCTGGCACGGGAGATGCCGCTGGACGGGGGGGCGTGTCCGACGGACCAGGGACATTGGCGGGCTCATCCGTGCCTCCGCAGGCAGCCAGGCCCAGGGTTAACAGGAGCACCGATAGTCCAAGCAACCATCTCAGGTTTCTCATTGTGTACCTCTCCAGATTGAATGATCCAACTGCTCGTACGAGGCGATCCTACCAGATCGACTAATACCTGTCAATTGCGCCTGGTTGGCAAATGGGGATCTGTCAGAATCTTGAAGGAGCCGCCACGCATCTGATGACACCGGGGAATTCATCCCAGCTCCGCGCGGACAACAGTCCATGCATTGCTACTGGGTGTACTGGACTGGGGGAAGCAAAAGAGGGGCTACACCAGATTTGGTGTAACCCCCCTGCAAGGCATTGTAGGCTCGATCTCCTTGGCTCTTTCTCAAGAGGTCAAGTAGCCGTGTGCATAGATTACCTGGTTCTCGATGATGCGCACCGTCTTGTAGATGGCTTCCTGATCTGGGTCGCTCAGATCCACGTGGTCGGGCGTAAACTCGTCCATCATGGCCACCGTGTCGTACAGCGCCAGGAAGGCCTTTCCCGCGCCGGTGCTGTCGTCCCGCTCCTCGACAATGCGGATGACTTCGTTCTGCTTCGCATCCAGAGGGTCGGCGATGGCCGAATCCAGGCCTGCGGCCATGAGCATGACCAGGAAGGTGCGGTTGATCAGGCTACGGCGCTCGTGGGGCACACTGTTCGAAATGTTGGACAGACCAACCGTGGTCATGGGGGGCGGGTCCCAGAGCATCTTGAATGAGCGGATGGCATTCAGCGTCTCTGGTCCATGTTCCTGGCAGCCGTTCACGGTCAGCACTAGCGGGTCCAGGTAGACGTTCTCCAACGGGATGCCCAGCTCCTCGGCCTTGGGGATAAGAACCTCCATGGCCAGCCCCACACGCCCATCGGCCGTGGCCGGGATGTTCTTGTCCATCGACAGGGCAATGATCTTGGCCCCATACTCTGCCGCCATGGGCATCGTCGAATTCAACCGGTCGGGATCGGCCGAGGTAGAGTTGATCATGGCATCGATGCCCAATTCTTTGCACTTTTCCAGGCCAGCCTTGATGGCGGCGGCATTGGTCGTATCCAGTGACAGGGGCACCGACCCTACCTCATCATGTACCTCTTCGATCATCCACTGCATGACCTCGATGCCATCTCGCTTGCGCGGACCGATGTTCAGGTCGAGCATATTCGCGCCGTTCTCCACCTGGGCGCGGGCCAGTTCCCGGACATAGGTGGCATCCCGATTGGCTATGGCGGCCTTGATCTTGGGAGCCAGAATCTGAATGTTTTCACCAATTATATACATTTTCTCGTCTCCTTGTGTGTGTACGGTTCACATCTCCGGAAAGCCCACGCTGCAAAGTTGAGCTTCTAGAAAACGCGTCTGACTAGTCGGTCCTGCCCTCCAAGATGCGCATCACCGATGGAAAGGCACTGATATCCGTGTGTGGTAAAAAGAGGGCCGACATGAACTGGTCGTAAAAGGTGTTATCGGCCGA
>JASFHU010000231.1:0-6894 GCA_050123055.1 Anaerolineae bacterium | reverse complement strand
CAACGTGCGCTTGAGCAGGGCGGGGATCCGGAATTTCTGGAGGCGGTGAGGGGCGGTTTTACAGGTGTGGTGGGTATTCTGGGGAATGGGGATGGCCCGACTGTCGGAGTGCGGTTCGATATGGATGCTGTTGACATAAAAGAAAGCCAAAAGCAGGGGCATCGACCTGCCAGAGAGGGGTTTGCCTCGGTGAACGATGGGGCGATGCACGCCTGCGGGCACGATGGACACACGGCTGTCGGTCTGGGGATAGCCGAAGTTCTGATGTCGTTGAAGGACGAGTTCCGCGGGACGGTCAAGCTTATCTTCCAACCGGCGGAGGAGGGGGTGCGCGGGGCAAAGGCTATGGTCGGTGCCGGTGTGGTGGACGACGTGGATTACATGCTGGCCCATCACGTTTATAGCGGCTGGGAACTGGGGGAGATCGATCCAGGCCGGGGCGATTATCTGGCGACGACCAAGTTCGATGCCTTTATCACAGGGGTGCCGGCCCATGCGGGTGGGAGACCACACGAAGGGAAGAACGCATTGCTGGCTGCGGCTACGGCGGTCCTGAACTTGCATGCGGTCCCGAGGCACAAGGAGGGAGCGACGCGGATCAATGTGGGGCGCTTGAATGCGGGCATGGGGCGGAACGTTGTGAGTCCCAAGGCGCACCTGGTTTTGGAGACCCGAGGGGCGACGAGCGAGTTGAACGATTACGTGTATGGTTATGCGGTGCGCGTGTTGGAGGCTGCGGCGGTGATGCATGATTGCACTCTGGAGATCAGAGCCATGGGGGGAGCTCAGAGTGCAAGCAGCGACCCAGAATTGGCCCGACGGGTGGAACGAGTGGCTCTGGAGATGGGTGGATTCTCGATCCGGATGCCGGAAGCCGGCGGTGGGAGCGAGGATTACACCTACATGATGGAGCGGGTACAGAAAAATGGCGGGCTGGCCACGAATATCGGGCTGGGAGCTGACCTGGGAGGCTGGGGCCACCACACAGCCGAGTTCGACTTTGACGAGCGGGCGCTAGGAATGGGGATGGAGCTACTGTCTGCTGTCACTTTGGACCTCCTGAAGGGGTAGAGGGAGGCGACACATGGAGATGGTCCTGGACGACATCGTCAACTATCTGGAGATCTCTGAACTCCTTGGTACCGGGGGACAGCCAACGGCGGAGCAATTCTCTGACATCCAGACTGCCGGGTATGAGGTTGTTGTCAACCTGGCTATGCCTGACTCGACCAACGCTCTGCCGAACGAGGCGGAATTGGTTCGCGAGCAGGGGATGGAGTATGTGCATATCCCTGTGGTGTGGGAAGATCCCGGGGACGATGATCTTGATCGTTTCTTTCGAACGATGGCACAGGCTCGGGGGCGGAAGGTGTTTGTTCATTGTGTCGTGAATTGGCGGGTCTCGTGCTTTGTGTATCTGTACCGTGTCGTCGAGCTAGGGATTGCCATGAAGAGGGCTGAGCAGAGCCTGCTCAGGATCTGGAAACCGGAGCCGGTTTGGCAAGGCTTCCTCGAGAGGTCACTGGCTCGCTACGAGGTAGCTGGTTGAGTTTTGCGATTGTGATGGGGACAGTAGGCCTGGCATGAGAGGGAGGTAGCATGGGTTCTGAGCCGGAAAATGCTAGTAGAGAAGACAGGACTTCAGAGTCTGGCAGTGGTTTGTCGAGGCGTAGATTCGTGGGGCTGAGCCTGGGCGCACTGGGCTCGTTGCTGGCCGCATGCCAGCGGGCGACGGTTGCTCCAGAGGCGACCAAAGACTCTATTTCGTTGGCAGAGGGCTCGGCGCAGCCTAAAGCAGGCTCCGGGCAGCCAACAGCATTGGCCAGCCCGACGTCGATGCCGGCATCGCCAACTGCCCCACCTATCCCGTCTAAATCTCCTACCGCTTTGCCGACGCCTTCTGCGTCGGTTGTCCCTTCGGCCGAGGCGTCTGCATCGCCTGCCTTGCCGACTGAAACTGCCACGCCGCAGCCGGCGACAGTCACGCCTCTGCCTCCGACCTACACGCCGGTTCCGGCGACGCCGACAATCCCGCCGCCGCCGACTGCAACACCTCTTCCGCTGCCCAGTCGCGGCGAGCTGATGGCCCATTGGCCATCTGTGGACACCAGCCGGGTGGTGGTGGTGCGTCACAGTGGGGTCTGGACAGGTGCGGCCCCTGAGGCTAGCATCGTGCTGCAGATGCTGGATGAAGGGCTGCGAACTTTGACCGGGGTTGGCGATGCCCAGGCGGTATGGCGACTGCTGTTTGATGAAGGGGAAAGGGTGTTGCTCAAGGTCAACTGCATTGCCTACGGAGGTCCCACCCAGCCGGCGGTGACCTATGCCGTGGCACAGCGCCTGCAGGAGTCCGGGCTACGAGCTGAGGATATCCATATCTTTGACCGGACCGACCACGAACTGGCCGCCGCGGGTTATGCGCTCAATGAGGGCGGGCCTGGGGTGCAGTGCCGTGGTACGCGTGGTGATGGGAGCGAGATAGCCTTGAGCCAGGCGCGCGTCCGATTCTTCCAGGAGATCGATAGCTGCGACGCGATCATCAACCTTCCCACTCCGAAGCAGCATGGGGGCGCCGGGATCAGCGTGTCGCTGAAGAACCACTATGGTTCGATCAATCGCCCTGGCGCCCTGCACGGCAGTTGGTGCGATCCGGCTATCGCCGAACTCAATGCTCAACCCTCAATCCGCGACAAAACCCGGCTAGTTGTGGGTGCGGCTCTCAATGTCAGCCCTGGCGACTGGAACCGGCCGGTCCGGGAGAACGCAATCCTGCTGTCCTTCGACCCGGTCGCTCTTGATACCGTGGCGCGGGATATCCTGGTGCGCCACCGGGAAGCATCGGGACGTAACAGTGGTTTTCTGGTCGATGGCGCCAGGCAACTCCGGACTGCGCAGTCGCTGAATGTGGGAGCGACCGAGGCCCACCTGATCGATCTGTTGGAGGTGGAGCTGGGATGATCTTTGGGGGATGGCGCAGGGTTGGCCTCGTGTTGGTCACAATCCTCCTCGTGGCCTGCGGGACGGGTGGGGAACTGCCAGCCGCTGCTCTGCCCGAAGGGGGTGCGGTTACCGGCTGGGCTCCTTCGGGCGAGGTACAGATCTACGATACGGAGAACCTGTATAGCCTGGTCAATGGCCAGGCGGATGCCTACTTTGCGTACGCCTTTGAGCGGGTCGCCGTACGAACGTATGAGGGCGAGGATGGCGCGAGCTTGCGGGTTGAGGTCTGGCAGCTAGGGGAACCGGCGGATGCTTATGGGCTTCTGACCACTGTGCGGGGGGGTGAGCCAGTCCTGATTGGTAACGGCGGGGATGGTGACCCGGGAAGGCGGCTGGACTTTTGGCAGGACCGATACTTTGTGCGGCTGTTTGCCGTATCTCCCGTAGATGATATCGCTCTACAGGCTTTTGCCGAACAGGTTTCGGGAAAGTTGCCGACCGGTGGCGAGCGGCCAGCGATGGTGGCGCGTTTGCCCGAAGAGGGGTTGGTAGAAGAGAGCGACCTGTTCTTTCACCAGGAGATTTCGATCCAGGATCAACTATGGCTGGGTGGACAGAACTTGCTGGCGTTGGGACCTGAGACCGATGGAGTCCTGGCCCGTTACGAGATAGCTGGCGGGGAAGGCTGGCTCTTGTTGGTCCAGTATGAGGATAACGGAGCTTCTTCTGCTGCGCTGGATGCCCTACGGGCCGGTGGGATTTCCGATCTGTTCGCGGCCGAGGCAGATCGGAATCTGTTGGCGGCGGTCTTTGGTCCTATGACAGAGGTGGAGGCCCAAGCCTTGCTTTCGAGTGCATTGGGGACTGATTAGGGAAAACCAAGACATGGGGGAGAGCGCTGTGGATGGAGTAGGCCGGGTTCAACCAAGACTGACAGTACTGGACAGTGCGCAGATCGAGCGAGTTCATCACGACTCGCTGCAGATTCTATCTTCGGTCGGGGTCCGGGTTGATTCGGAGCGGGCCAGAGATCTGTTTGCCAAGGCTGCTGGTTCCGCATCGGTTGATGGAGATCGAGTCTACATCCGAAACGAACTGGTCGAGTGGGCACTGGAAGTCGCGCCACAGGAACTCACGGTCTACGATCGCCGGGGCGAGCTGGCGTTTCGCTTACCGGGTGAGGCGCGATTTGGGATCGGCGTGACGGCTCTGTACTGCCAGGATCCAGAGACCGACAGCGTTGAGCCTTTCGCCCGGAAGCACATGGAAGTGATGGCCCGCCTGGGGGGAGCTCTACCGGGCTTTGATGTGATCTCTACGGTGGGTATCGTCCAAGACGTGCCGCCGGCCCTGTCCGACCTGTATGGTACCCTGGAGATGGTGGCAAATACCACCAAGCCGCTAGTTCTGCTGGTCTCTGATGAGAAGGTTTTTGCCAAGGTACTGGATCTGGTCGAGCATCTCCAAGGAGATCTAGCTGCGTGGCCCTTTGTCCTGCCCTATTTCAATCCTATCAGCCCGCTGGTGATGAACAAGGGCACGATAGACAAGATGTGGCAGGCCATCGAGCGGGGACTGCCCTTTCTCTACTCCAACTATGGGATGGCCGGGGCTTCGGCTCCGATAACACCCGCGGGGGCTCTGGTGATGCTAAACGCGGAGTTACTTGCTGGGCTGACCCTCAGCCAGTTGATAAGCGAGGGAAGCCGGGCGGTCCTGGGCAGCTTGCCTGCATTCTTTGACATGAAGGGGATGGGGAGCTTTTACGATCCACAGAGCTACCTGGTGGATCTGGCTTGCGCGGAGATGATGGCCCAATACCGGTTGCCCCACTGCGGAACATCGGGCAGTGGGATGGGCTGGGGAGCGGATCTGATATCGGGTGGGCACCAATGGTTCAATCACCTGGTCAGTTGCACTGGCAAAGTGGGGCTGGCCCCCTTTGTCGGGGACAATCTCGGTTCGAAGGTATTCTCGCCAAGTATTGTGGTTTATGCAAATGAGATTATCGAGCAGGTACGGCTCTTTGCCCAGGGATTCGCATTGGACGATAGCACGGTCGGGCTGGACGAGTTGGTGGCGGTCGGTCCGGGCGGTAACTTTTTGACAAGCCCTCTGACCCTGGAACTCTTTCGCAGGGCGTACTATGAGAGCGACATCTTTCCCAGGCTAACGCTGGAGAGTTGGCAAGCCTTGGGGACGCCAACGGCTGAGGGAATCCTGCGGAATCACATGCAGGAACTGTTGTCTGGGCTTGAAGCGCCAGAGGATCATGCAGAACTGAAGGCCAGGGGGATGGCGTTTATCAGTGAATGGGGTTAGCCGCCAACGCAGTACCCGGTCTACTGGCTGTAGCCGCTGGGTGCCGGTGCCGGTATGCCACTTGTCCGATCGACTCATGGTGCGGTCGCTGTGTACGTTCTACTCTTCGTATTCCACTGGGGGAGGGGGGACTGGCGTGTAGTTGGTCTGGGCCGACGTATACTGTTGCTGGGCAAGATATGCGGTACGCCTGGTATTCTCCTCGATGGAGAGGGCGAGGTAGACGAATTCTCCAACAGCGTAAAGGCTTAGAAAGCCGATGATGGTGATGATGAGGGCGACGACGAACATGGCAATGCCGGCCAAGGGGCCATTCACTTGCAGGCCCAGCGGCCCCTGCTGACCACCGAGAATGAAGCCGACGATGAGCATGCCAATGGCAGATACGAGGCCCAGGATGAGAGAGATCCAGGCCAGGATCTTGAAAAGCGTTCCGATGATGCGCAAAGCAGTAAATCGTCTGTCCATTAGGAGAACCCCCTTGTCCCGGAGATAGCGGTTCAGCGCCGATTGTCCAGGTTATTATAACACAGTCGTGGTGCGAGGACAAACCGGCGCGGGGATTGCTGGGTGCATGCCGAGACCTCTGCCTCGTCATCCACTGTAGCGATGCCGGTCACGTTCCCAAACCTTGGCAATTACCTGTTCCAGGCTTGCTTGGAGGTCGATTCCCTGAGAATTGGCCAGACAGATGATGGCAAAGACGATGTCTGCCATTTCTTCGCCCAGTTCCTGGCTGGCTTCGCTGGCTTTCTTGGGCTTGGGACCGTAGAGATGATTGATCAGGCGCGCCAGCTCGCCGACCTCCTCCGCAATGCGGGCCAGGTTGGCATGAGGCGACCAGTAGCCACCGCCGACTGCCTGTATCCAGGCATCCACTTCGCTTTGAAGCTCGTTCATCGTTTTGCCGGACATGCCATCCCTCTCTGCAACTTGTGTGCGATCCTGTCCAGCCTGTCGACCAGGTAGCGGGCGGCCTTTTGGACGCGGCGTCATTCTAACATCTTTCGTCGGGAAAGACAAAAACGGTCGCGGCTTCGTGGTCGTTCGCTGCCCTCTCGGTCGAGGTTTCGTTTGCTGCGTATCTGCTTTTCGGGTATAATTCGCCAGACTTGCTGAGTGACGGCTACCAGTGACACGGCAAGATTCATCCCCGGCTCCGCGTGGACCACAGTCCGCGCAATGCGAGACGGTGTGCTGGACTGTGGTCCAGCACAAGCAGGGATGGGGAGAGGTGCTGGTGAAAATGAGATGGTGTTGGTTGTTGCTTTCTGTGAGCATCTGGTTGTCAAGTCCAGCTCACATGGCGGCAGATAGCTCGTGTGGGCAAGTGGGAAATCTGACGCATAATTGCAACTTTGATGGTTTCGTGGATCGGGGCGACGGAAGGTCGACACCCGACGGCTGGTTGCCCTGGGTGGCGTCTGGAAGTCCTGCTTTCGATCGAGATGATCATGGGAGCGCTCCTGGGGCACCAGCCCAGCGAATCTGGTCAGATGGTGGTAGCTGGACGGCGGGTCTGTACCAACAGGTACAGGTGGTAGGTGGAAAGGGCTACGTCGCGAGGATAGACTGGGCTGCTTCCGGTGCACCAGACATTGAGCGGCGAGTGGGCATTGACCCGTTTGGTGG
>JASFHU010000230.1:0-6909 GCA_050123055.1 Anaerolineae bacterium | reverse complement strand
AGCGCTGCTGGGCGTTGCCGGCCTGATCTTGGCCCGCCCACTGCTGCTCATCCTGGGGGCAGATGCGGAGGTCCTGCCGCTGGGACTGTCCTACCTCCGCATCTCTTTTCTCGGCATCTTTACCATTATTCTCGTCTTTTCCATCAATTCCATGTTGCGCGGAGCTGGCGAGGCCCGGCTGGCCATGCAGGTACTGATCCTATCCACCGTCGTCACCGTAGTGCTGGAACCGTTGCTGATCTTTGGTTTTGGGCCGCTGCCAGCGACGGGCGTCGCCGGCTCTGCTTGGGCAAATGTCCTGGGTTTTGGAGCTGGCGTAGCCCTGCAACTGTTTGTGCTTCTGCGGGGGCGAGCGCGCCTGCGCATCAACCTCCACGATCTGCGGCCCGATTTTCCCCTGATGGTCCGGATCGTGCGCATTGCCCTACCCAGTTCCGTACAAATGGCGCTGCGTTCCTCTTCTCGCCTGGCCATCGTCGGGCTGGTGGGCGCGTACGGGACCTATGCCACGGCGGGCTATGGCGTGGCCAACCGCATGCTGTTGGTCGCCCTCATCCCCTGCTTTGGCCTGGGCAATGCCGCCGGAACGCTGGTGGGCCAGAACCTGGGGGCGAGGCAGCCAGACCGGGCGGAACGGAGCGCCTGGTGGGTGAGTGGTTATTCGTCGATCTATATGGCCGTCGCGGCGATCCTGCTCACCATCTTTGCCCCTTCTCTGATCGCCCTCTTCGATCCTACCCCCCAGGTGGTGGCCTTTGGCACAGAATGTATCCGCATTGTGGCCTGGTCCATGATCGCCAGTGCACTGGGGGTGGTCCTGGCGCGTGGATTTGCCGGGGCGGGCAACACCGTCCCGGCCATGACGATCAACCTCATCACCTTGTGGGGCATGGAGATTCCCCTGGCCTTCGGCCTATCTCGCTGGCTGGGGCTGGGCGCGACGGGGGTATTCTGGGGGCGGGCCCTGGCCAACCTGGCCAATGGCCTCTTTTTTGCCATTTGGTTCCGCCGCGGAGGCTGGAAGCGCCAAGACGTTTAGGAGCCACGAGACCTCCGAAAAGCTCTCGCCCTCGTCCCCGAGGGTTCGCCGTCGCCTCCCCCTCAGTCGCCTTTTTCGGCAAGCTCTTCGGCCGCCAACTCGCGGAGCTTGTAGCGCTGCACCTTGTCGGTGACGGAGAGAGGGATCCGCTCCACAAAGCGCACCTGGCTCGGCACCTTAAAGCCCGCGATCCTGCCCCGGCAGAAGCTGCGCAGCTCTGTCGCGCTCGCCTCCGCGCCGGGCACCAGTTGCACATAGGCCCACACCGATTCGCCGCCGATCTCACTGGGCACACCGACCACGCCCGCCCGCTGGACAGCCGGGTGAAGCTCCAGGTAACCCTCGACCTCGGCCGGATACACGTTCTGGCCGCCGCGGATGATCAGGTCCTTTTTGCGATCCACCAAACGCAGATTGCCGTCATCGCCCACATACCCAACGTCACCCGTATAAAACCAGCCCTCGTCGTCCAGGACCTGGGTCGTCAGCTCGGGTGAGAGGTAGTAACCCAACATCATCTGCGAGGTCTTGACCGCAACCTCGCCTCGCTCGCCATCGGGCAGCGGGCGCCGGTCGTCGTCGACGATGCGTAGCTCGACGCCTGGCACCGGCTTGCCAACTGTGGTAGCCGCAACCTCAGGCGGGTCGTCCAGGGCCGTCCAGGTGATGTTCCCGGTCTCGTTCATGGCATAGAACTGCTCGATGGGGGCCTGGAATCGGTCGTGCAGCGCCCGGGCCAGCTCCGGCGGCATCGGCTCGCTGCCATAGGTGATGCGCCGCACCGAGGAAACGTCGTACTGCTCCTGGCCTCGCATGCGCAGCATCAGGCGAAACATCGTCGGCGAGCCGCCCACCTGCGTCACCCGCTCCTGCTCGATGAATTCCCAGGCCAGCCGGGGGCGAAAGCGGTCCATCATGACCAGTTTGCCGCCCGACAGCAGCGTGGCGATAGCGCCCAGCAGCCCGGAGTAGTAGCACATCGGAAAGGGCTGCAAGAGGCTGCGGAGCAGCCTCGGATTCAGACGGGGCGCAATCTCGGGGCGCACAAGACTAAAGACCCGGTCCCAGGAACGGACCACCCCTTTGGGCATGCCCGTGGTGCCCGAAGTATAGGTGATGCGTACCATCTCCTCAGCCGATAGCGGCACCTGGCGCAGGGGGTCGCCCCGGGCCAGCACCTCGTCCAGGGAAAAGAACATGTCGCCATCGCTCCCTTCTGCGTCGCGGACGATAACAGCGCGCAGGTCGGGCAGGTCTGGGAGCAAACGCGCCATCAAGGCCGGATAATCCTGCCCAAGCCAGCTCTGCGTGGTTATCACCGCTTTTGCTCCACAGTCGGCCAGGATGTAGCGCAGCTCATGCTCGCGGAGTAGGGGATTCAGCGGCACCTCGACGCTG
This sequence comes from Anaerolineae bacterium, assembly GCA_050123055.1. Classification (GTDB taxonomy): domain Bacteria; phylum Chloroflexota; class Anaerolineae; order JAAYZQ01; family JAAYZQ01; genus JASFHU01. The sequence continues at coordinate 4,472 of JASFHU010000230.1, read as the reverse complement.
CCCAGCATCCAGGGCACAAAGAGGCTGTAGACCGATTCGGGGCAGGATGGCAGGAGGGCGACAACGCGATCCCCCTTCTGTATCCCCAGGGCTTGCAGTCCGCCTGCCAGTCTATCGACCTGCTCGAACACTTGTGCCCGGGTCAACCGCTGCCCGGGAAAGACGAGGTAGTCTGTGTTGGCCCCCAGGCGGCGCGCCAGGGTAAGCAGGCGCTGTGGATTGAGCCACCGCAACAAACGTGGGATGATCATGCCGGACCTCCTCACGAATCATACACGCGATCTGGACCCCCATTGTACTCGTTGCTGGCGCATTTGGCAAAAAGCTCGGCTTTCGAGCGTGCAGAAACTTGTTGACACCCCTCCTGGATATGCCAGGCTGTTGCAGAGGGCGTTGACATCTAGCTGACGATGTGTTATACTACTCAAGGGGAAGAGGAGCGGGAACCGCCCGGAATGCCACGGCGATCCCCGCAAAGCGATGCATGCCGCCGGCCTCGGAGTCATGGATACAAAGGGCTGTCATTCGCCTGTGTGTACGCCACCAGGGCGGCCGGAAGCTCAAGGGAAGGAGGTAGCTCGGGAATCCATCAGGATGGTAAAGCTTGACCGATTTGAGAGGATCACATTTGACAAGGAGGTAGAACCATGTGCTGTTTCTTGACAACTCTGGTACTGCTTGGCCCCCGGTTCGCGATCTTGGTCTGGTGGCTGATAAACCCGGCTCGTTTTAGCCTCGCGTTCACGAACTGGATTATCCCGCTCCTGATGGCCATCTTTCTCCCCTGGACGATGATCATGTACCTGATCGTCTTCCCTTTCGGGATCGTGGGCCTCGACTGGCTCTGGCTTGGGCTGGGCCTGCTTGCTGACATCGCATTCTATGCGGGCGGAGGCTTCCGCAGGCGCGTGCCAGGTTACAGCGGGACCTACTAGGCTCCACAGGAAACCGTATTGCGTAACCCAAAGCCGATCCTGGCTTGAGTTGGATCCGAAGAGGGTTCCAGCAAAGGACGGAAGGCAGAGCTGGCGCCGTTGCCTGCCAGCGAAACCGCTCGCCCGGCCCGGCAGACCAGCTTTGCTCTCTCCCTCACGGCCCCACAGGTACGGGTACCTGTGGGGCTGGTGTTTGGACTGCCCGCTATCTGTCTACTGCCTTGACTGTGACACGAGCTTGTGACCGGAATCACGCATTTTGACAGATTTCACCAGGCTGTGGTATGATATCGCGGCCGATAGTCACCGTCGCTTTCTCGTGACCAGCTTAACATGCACAGCAAAACCGTGGGATTCACAGAGATCCCCAAAACGGACGGGAGGAGCAGGAGTTGGAAAGGAGAGTGTCCTAGCGAACTTGTACCGTCAACGGTGGAGCGTCTGAAGCCAGCCTGGGTGAATTGCGGTGGCAGAGTTGTCTCTGCTTGGCTGGCCCATTGAATCGAGGAGGAGGGCGCATATGGCGAACGGTTCCGATAGCAGTTTGGCAGAGATACTCACCCAACGAGGAGTATCGCGACGAGACTTTTTAAAGTTCTGTACCCTCATGGCCGGAACGTTGGGCTTGCCGGCCACGCTTACCCCCAAGATTGTCCACGCCCTGGAAACGGCCCAGCGACCGCCGGTCGTATGGCTAGAGTTTTCGGACTGCGCGGGCTGTAGCGAGTCGTTGCTCCGGGCTCACAGTCCGACCGTAGCCCAATTGGTACTGGACATTCTCTCCCTGAACTACCACGAGACCATCATGGCGCCATCCGGCCATTCGGCCGAGAAATCTTTGACCGATACCGTGGCGGCAGGAGGATACCTCACCATCGTCGAGGGCGCGATCCCGCTCAAGGATGAGGGCATCTATTGCACCATCGGTGGCCGGACGGCGGAGCAGATCATGCAAGAAGTTGCGGCCAACACAGCGGCCATCATCACGGTGGGCGCCTGTTCCTTCTACGGTGGCTGGCCGGCGACTACCCCCAACCCCACAGAGGCGGTGGGTGTCAAAGACGTGGTCACTGGGGTACCGGTGCTCAACCTGCCCGGCTGCCCCATGAACGTGGACAATCTCACCGCCACGGTCGTTCACTACCTCACCTTCAACCGCCTGCCAGAGATGGACGATCTGGGCCGGCCGCTCTTTGGCTATGGTCAGCGCATCCACGACAACTGTGAGCGACGCGGCCATTTCGATGCTGGACGGTTCGTCCAGGAGTGGGGAGACGAAGGCGCGCAGAACGGTTGGTGCCTCTACCAGATGGGCTGCAAGGGGCCGGTCGCCATGCACAACTGCCCCACCATCCGCTGGAATGAAGGCGTCAGTTGGCCTGTTGGGGCAGGTCATGGATGCATTGCCTGCGCTGCACCAGACTTCTGGGAGCTGGAGGCTTACCAGACGGTGCCGATTGAAGGCCAGACCCCGCCTGCCACTTTCCCGGGCATTGAAGAGCAACAGGTCTCACCGGCGACGACGGCTGTCGTCGGTGCCGCGGCAGGGGTCGCCGTGGGTGTAGCAGGCACGGTGGTCGCGAAAAAACTGACCGAGAAGGAGGAATAGGGATGGCCAAGATCGCCATAGATCCTGTGACGCGTATCGAAGGACATCTGCGCATCGAGGCGGAGGTGAACGGCAACCAGGTGACCGACGCCTGGGCCTCCAGCACGATGTGGCGGGGCATCGAGATCATTCTGAAGGGACGCGATCCCCGATCGGCCTGGCTGATGACCCAACGCATCTGCGGGGTTTGAACGACCGTACACGCACTCAGCTCCGTGCGAGCTGTCGAAGATGCTCTGGGGATTCAGATCCCGCAGAACGCCCGCATTCTGAGAAACCTGATGGCGGGCATACAGTACGTGCAAGACCACGTCGTTCACTTCTATCACCTGCACGCCCTGGACTGGGTGGATATTGTCAGTGCCCTGGACGCCGATCCTGCGGCCACGGCCGATCTGGCTCAATCGATCTCCGATTGGCCCTTATCCAGCGAGTCTTACTTCCAGGGTGTCAAAGACAAGCTGGCTGCCTTTGTGGCCAGTGGGCAGTTGGGTATTTTCGCCAACGGCTACTGGGGTCATCCCGCCTACAAGCTACCCGCCGAAGCGAACCTGATGGCAGTAGCTCACTACCTCGAGGCCCTGGAATGGCAGCGCGAGGTTATCAAGGTCCACGCTGTTCTTGGCAGCAAGAACCCCCACCCCCAGACCTACCTGGTAGGTGGCATGTCGACCGCCCTCGATCCCGAGAGCCAGTCCGCCATCAACGCTGACAGCCTGGCCTTCATCAGGCAAAAGTTCCAGGAGGCCAAGCGGTTTGTGGAACAGGTGTATATCCCTGACCTCCTGGCGGTGGCTCCCTTCTACATGGAGTGGTTTTCCCTCGGCGAGGGCCTGGGGAACTTTTTGTCGTACGGTGATTTCCCTACTTCGACGGGTGAGCTTTTCCTGCCTCAGGGCGTGATCCTCGACCGAGATCTGTCCACGGTCCATCCAGTAGATCAAACTCAGATCACAGAACAGATTGCCCGCTCCTGGTATGAATACAACGAGGGCGAGCAGGCCGCCTTGCACCCCTGGGAGGGAGAGACGGTCCCGAACTACACGGGTCCTCAGCCGCCCTTCGAGTTCCTGGAGACCGACCAAAAGTACACCTGGATGAAAGCCCCACGCTACCAGGACAGGGCCGTAGAGGTCGGACCTCTGGCCCGGATGCTGGTGGCCTATGGGGCCGGACATCCCGGGGTTGTGGGTGCAGTGAACGCCACGCTCGAGACGCTGGGAGCCGGGCCGGAGGCGCTCTTCTCCACATTGGGGCGGACGGCAGCTCGTGGTCTCGAGACCCTGGTCATAGCTGGGCAGCTAGAGCCCTGGCTCGACGAGTTAGCGGCAAACATGGCCGAGGGGAACCTGAACGCCCATGCTGGAGACCGCTGGGATCCGTCCACCTGGCCTGCCGAGGCGCAGGGCTACGGACCGCACGAGGCGCCACGTGGGGCGCTCGGACACTGGGTAAAGATCAAGGATGGCAAGATCGAGAACTACCAGTGTGTGGTCCCCTCGACCTGGAACTGCTCGCCGCGCGATAGCAGTGGCCAGCCAGGGGCCTACGAAGCAGCTCTTCCGGGGACGCCCCTGGCCGAACCGGAGCAGCCCCTCGAGATCTTGCGCACCATCCACTCGTTCGACCCTTGTATGGCCTGTGGCGTCCACATCGTGGATGCCGAAGGCAAGGAACTGACCCGCGTCGAGTTGGAAGGGCGCATGTAGCTGGTGAAGAAGACGCTGATACTTGGCCTGGGCAACATTCTCCTGGGAGACGAGGGAGTAGGGGTGCGGGTGGTGGAGCGACTTTTGGATCTCTACCACTTTCCCGAAGGGACGCAGGTACTGGATGGTGGCACGCTGGCCCTGGACCTGTTACCCTACGTGGAGGACGCTGACCGGATGGTGGTGATCGATGCCGTGGACATGCGGGCCGAGCCGGGG
>JASFHU010000229.1:0-6926 GCA_050123055.1 Anaerolineae bacterium | reverse complement strand
GCCGATTCCCCACCCCAGGCGGCTTTGAGACGAGCCGCGATCTGGTCGGGTGGAAAGTCAACGGCTGCGGCTTTGTTCAGGTTGTCGATGATCTGGCTGACCAACCGGGCGCGGGAGATGACGATACCATCGAAGGCGCCCGATTCGACAAAGGGCTCGACGATACGGTCCATGTAGTACTGAGCCGTCTCCAATGTCAGAAAGAGGGGGCGGTGCTGAGGCTGGCTGAATCCAGCCTCGTCGGATACTAGCGGCCAAAAGAGGTCAAGGGTGCGGCGAGCGAGCCCTCCGATGGTGGCGACCGTCACCAAACCTCCCGCCGGCGAATCGACGCTCTGCAGGGCGTCGTAGTAGGGAGTAGCTAGCGTACGCTGGGGAACCAGGATCAACATCTGTTCGGCTGGGATGCGCTGGTCGAGCAGGTGGCGCAGCCGGCGCACGGCCAGGGTGGTCTTGCCAGAGCCTGGCGGCCCAGAGAGAAAGATGGTGTGGTTGCCGGTGTACGGAGCGGTGACGAGTTCAGTTTGCATCAGGCCCCCTTGGGGGCTCGCAGGCGGACCACCAGTGGCTTATGAGGGCCTTGGAGCCACCGTACCAGTTGCCGGAGAGCTTTCTCGAATGGGCTACACCTTCAAGGAGTAGGCTTTCGGCGCCATCCAGGCGCGCAGACTGGATGGGTACGATACCATCACCCCAGACATCGCCCTGTCCAGTGAAGAATTGATAGGTACGGAAGGCGCGACGTTCTCTATGGTTGCCACTCTTATTGCCGCGCAGGTGCTTTCCCATCACGGCGCGGTAGCGGACGCGTGCGGAATAGGGAGTGCCAGGAACGAGCCGGTTCGCCTGATCAGCGAGCATCCAGCCGATATCGCCATTCCTGTCACTGCAATGGGGGCTGCCCAAGGTAATCACGGAGTGGACGTGCTCGACTCCGCCATAGACGTGTCCCCAGACCGGACCCTCGTGGAGGTAGAGTCGGGCGACCACGCCGCCAGCGCTATGGCCCACAAGTATGAACTGGTCGGCCTTGAACTTGCGCCGGGCCCAGATGACCGTCTCCTGGACCTTGTGCAGTAGATTGGAGGCGTTGTTGCTTCGTCCAGCGGTCCACCAATGCCAGGGCATGAGAGGGACTCCGATTGCTTGGAGGCCGCTCAGATCCTCCAGATCGCGGGCCATCTTGAGATAGGCGGGCCAGAGAGAATTATGGCCGCCGATGATGATGATCGCTTGCATCATGATCCCAGAACGGGGCACAAACAGGCTCAACTGTGCCGCGAGTGGCCCTGGCGCTTCCCCTTTTTGGCCAGGCTGTCCATCTGCTTACTGGCGGGTATCAGTGGGGTGTTGCGATGGCAAAGCACGATGGTTGGCAGCGAAGGGCCGGGCGCGGGATAGGCACGGCAGATCTCAGGGATGGGCTTGTCCAGTTGATCCTGGGCCAGGAACTGCACCTCGTGGGCAGCCCACCAGCGGCGGATTCCCGAGCGGGTCCAGTCGCCCCGATCAAAGCGCAGGGCGCGCAGTCTCCAGCGGCGCTGCCGCCCAGGCAGGCGATCGTAGGCGATCACCATGGATTGATCGGTCAGCCGGTCACGCTCCTGGGGCGACCGGTCACCGGGAAGCTCGATGGCAAAGGTTTCGTCGTACTCGACGATGGGCGTGCGCGCTTTCTTGCTCATGGTTGATCTCTGTCCTCAGATTATAGCACCGGTTGGCAGGAAGTGCAATCTGTGGAAGCATAGAATTCCATTTCGCAGCATTCTGTGCTATACTGGCGCCTGTTCCTGGTGAGCAGAAAAGAGGAAGGCACTGGCCAATGACCTCACAAGCACAGCTAGCGCAGCGTCTCAGGGATTCTCAAGGGCCGATCGCCGAGGAGTGGTACCAGGCGATCGCCGGGACGAGCTATGCAGCCCCCGGTGTAGAAAGCACACGCCAGCACTTGACCGAACTGACTGGGAGAGCTATTGAGCTCATGCTGGACGATCCATTTGATGCCAGCGCGGCACGGGGAATCGGTGCGGCGTTGGCAGACCTTCACTACCTCCAGCCCGAAGCTTTGGGACGAACACTCGGCGTACTGGGAAGGCAGCTCGCGGCAGCGATGTCTGCCGGTCAGTTGAGGGCACGTCACACCAGGCTGATCGGGCTGCTCGAGGAATTGTCGGCTGGCTATTATCAGAGGGCGTGCAGCACGATTTTGGGCGAGCAGGAGGCAATCCGGGGGGCGTTGGTCCACGATCTGCAGGAGACCGAGCAGGCGCTGAGGAGAGCTCACAACGAACTGGAACTGAGGGTAGAGCAGCGGACAATCGAGCTGGAGAGGGCGAATGAGGAGCTGAATCTCGAGATCACTGAGCGGTGCCGGGTTGAGGAGGCCCTTCGCGAGGAGGAAGAAAAGTACCGTGAGCTGGTAGAGGATATCAACGAAATTGTCTATGCGCTTGATGCCGATGGGAAAGTGACCTATGCCAGTCCTGTGACTGAATCGTTGCTCGGCTACCACCCGCAAGAGATTATGGGGCATCACTACTCAGATTTTGTCCATTCTGAGGACCTGCCAAAGATCCACCGGGTCTTTGAGAGCATGTTGACAGGACACGCGCAGGAGACAGAGTACCGCGTCCTGACCAAGTCGGGAGAGGTGCGCTGGCTCCTCGCTTCCAGCCGGACGGTGCTGGACGGTTCCCGCATCACAGGCATCCATGGCGTTTTAATGGACATAACAAGTCGCAGGGAGATAGAGGAGGCACTTCGGGAATCGGAGGAGCGGTGGCGCTCTCTGGTGGAGAATGCACCCGACTTTGTCCTGACAGTGGACCGATTGGGCCGGCTCCAGTTTGTGAACCGCCCGCTGTGGACAAGGGATAGGCCAAGAGATGTGGTGATGGGGATGCATGTCTGCCAGTTGGCCGTGCCTGAACACCAGGCGGTGGTAAGGGATGCCATCCAGCGGGTGTTTGCAACCGGAGATAGCACCTATTGTGAGGCGGTGGTGCTCTCTACCGATGGCGCGAGAACCTGGTACGCGGCACATCTTGGACCGGTGTGGCATGATGGAACCGTGTCGTCTGCGATGATGATTGTGCGGGACATCACTGAACGAAAGAAGCTGGATGAGATCAAGGACAACCTGATACGGGATGTGTCTCACGAGCTCAGGACCCCTCTGGCCAAGGTTCAGATGAGTCTGGAACTGCTAGCAGAAATGCTGGAGAAAGAGAGTCTGGATCGGGAGAGGGCGAGCCGAATCAGCAGCCTGTCCGTCCTGAATGTCCAGCGGCTCCTGCAAACGGTAGAGGGGATTCTGGATCTCTCCCGGCTTGAGGCTGGGGCATGGGCGTACCAGCAGGAGGAGGTGCGGCTGGATCTGTTGCTCGAAGAAGTGTTGCAGGTGATGCAACCCCTGGCGACGGTCAGGGGACTGCAGTTGGTGGTGGAACTGCCTGAAGAGCTCCCGCCGGTCGAAGGAGACTGGGAGAAGCTCTTTCGCGTCCTGATCAACCTGGTGGACAATGCGGTCAAGTTCTCTGACGACGGACAGATTACCATATCTGCGGATAAGAATGGCCAGGAAGTAGAACTGGCTATCCGTGATGAGGGTCAGGGTGTGCTGCCGGAGAACCTGGACAGGGTTTTTGAGCGGTTCTTTCAGGAAAAGGCTCGCTACCAAGGTGTCGGGGTGGGGTTGACCATTTCCAAAGCGATCGTCCAGAGCCACGGAGGGCGAATCTGGGCAGAGAGCGAGGGGCGCAGCCTCGGTGCTACCTTTAGGTTTACCTTGCCCGTTGCGTCCGAATGGAGGGCAGTGGAATGAGCGCCACGATCATGATCGTCGAGGATGACGAGGAGTTGCAAGAGTTGTACCTTGCCATGCTGGGGGAGATCGACTACCAGATCGTCCAGGCCTTCGACGGCGTAGAGGCTCTGCAGAAACTGGAGGAGACGCGGCCAGACGTGATGCTCCTGGATATCATCCTGGACGAAATGATGGGCGACGAGCTCTATATGCGGCTCAAACAGGATCCGCGATACGCAGAGATTCCAGTCATTATCGTGAGCGTGCTCCCTGTTGAGCGGTGCCAGCGTCTGCTGGATATGGATTCGGGGACGGTGTTCTTGCGCAAGCCGTTCCAGAGGCAGCAACTGGTGGATGCGGTGGAGGGAAGCTGCGCCGAACTAGGAGGCATGGGAGAGGGGTGAAAATGGTGGGCCGTGAAGGATGGATTCCCGAAGGAGTCCCGCTTGACAAGCCGAGCGCGGCTCGAATTTACGACTGTATGTTGGGAGGCTATCACAATTTTGAGGCCGATCGTGCGGTTGCCGACAAGATGATTGGCGTCTTCCCCGAAATAAGGCTAAGCGCCCAAGTGAACCGAGCCTTCTTGCGCCGGGCAGTCACTTACATCGTTGAGCAGGGCATCGATCAGATTCTGGATCTGGGTTCGGGCATTCCCACCTTGGGCAACGTTCATGAGGTCGCCCAGGCGATCAATCCCGCCGCGCGTGTTGTTTATGTAGACATCGACCCGGTGGCGGTGGCGCACAGCCGGGCCATGCTCGAGGACAATGCGTTCGCAACTGCGATCCGGGCAGATGTGCGCGAGCCGGAGTTGATTCTGGAGAACCCCGAGGTGAGGGAGCTGTTGGATTTCCAGCGGCCTGTGGGACTGTTACTGGTGACTGTGCTGCACTACATCCGCGAGGACAAGGAAGCCTACGGCGTCGTGCGCACTTTGGGTAAAGACCTGGTATCTGGAAGCTGCATCGTGATTGCGCACAGCGCGCAAGAGTTCGATCCGCCCGAACGAGTGCGGTTACGGGAGCTCTTTGGCACGGCATCGACAACCGTGAGTCGCTCCAGAGAGCAGATCTTGCGGTTCTTCGACGGCTACGAGCTGGTTGAACCCGGGCTGGTGTATGCACCCCTGTGGCGACCAGAGAGTGCTGACGACCTATTGATCGACCGGCCGGAGCGTGGCTTTACGCGGGCGGGCGTTGCCTGGAAGCGAGCAGGAGCGATTTGACTTGGGGGCGCTAGTGATGGTACACTAGGCTGGGCGATCGAGGAGTGATCGTGCCTACTTACAGAGTCGTGTCCTCCCTCTAGAATCCAATATGCATTGTGCCTTTGTGGGACGATGCCAACAGATATGTGCAGGAGACGTATATGACAACAGCTAACAACATGACCTTCAAGATCGCAGGTGCAGCAGGCCAGGGCGTTGAATCGAGTGGGGCTGGATTTGCCCAGGCACTGGCCAGGGGAGGACTTCACATCTTTGCTCTCCAGGACTATATGTCGCGCATTCGAGGAGGCCTGAACTTTTTTCAGGTGCGCGTCCACGAGCAACCCCTCTACTGCCACGAGGATGCGTTGCACATCCTGCTTCCGCTTAACAAGGAAGCGCTGGAGACATACCAGGATGAGGTGGTAAAGGGTGGCGGGATCATCTATGATGAGAGCCTCAAAGTGGACCGCCGAACCATCTCCGGCCGGGGTCGCAAGGCCATGCCAGTGCCGCTGATCGAGATCGCCAAGGAACATGGCGAGCGGGTGATGGCCAACACTGCGGCGCTGGGGGCTGCGGCCGGTGTGGCAGAGTACTCGTACGAGCGACTGGCAGAGATCATACGGGGCAACTTTAAGCGCAAGGGGGACGAGGTGGTGGCGGCCAACCTGCGTGTGGCGCGAGCTGCCTATCTGTACGCCCAGGAGCGGTACGCGGAGGGGTTTGAGTGGAAATTGCAGGAAGTACCCGATGCACCGCAACGGCTGGTGATGGCTGGAAACAACGCCTTTGCCATGGGGGCGCTGGCCGGGGGCTGCCGATTCATGTCAGCCTATCCGATGACGCCGGCGACTTCGATCATCGAGTGGATGGCGAAGCGGGAGCACGAGTACGGCGTGGTGACCAAACATGCCGAAGACGAAATCGCGGCTATCTGTATGGCTATCGGAGCCAACTTTGTGGGGGCGCGAGCCATGACAGCGACCTCGGGCGGTGGCTTTTCGTTGATGGCCGAGGCGCTGGGACTGGCGGGGATGAACGAGGTACCGCTGGTGGTGGTGGATGCACAACGAGGGGGGCCGTCGACTGGCCTTCCGACGCGGACTGAGCAGAGCGACTTGCTGTTCCTGATCAACGCTTCGCACGGCGAGTTCCCGCGGCTAATGCTGGCTCCGGGCACCATCGAAGAGTGCTTTGAGTGCGGCTGGCGAGCCTTTAACCTGGCGGAGAAGTACCAAACGCCGGTCATTGTGGTGACCGATCAGCTACTGGCTGCATCGCTGCGGACAGTTGAGGTAGAGGCGATCGAGTTTGATAAGGTGGTGATCGACCGCGGCAAGTTGCTAAGCGATGAGGAGTTGGATGCGCTCAGCGAACCGTACAAGCGCCACCTGTTCAGCGAGGACGGGATTTCGCCTCGGGCCCTGCCGGGCCATCCAAAGGCCGTCCACGCCACGGCGAGTGACGAACATGACGAGTACGGTCACATCACCGAGGACGCGGAAAACCGGGTCAAGATGATGCAGAAGCGGATGAAGAAGCTGGAGACAGCCCGGCAAGAGATCGAGCCGCCGACGCGCTATGGTCCAGAGGAAGCCCCCATCGTGCTGGTCGGGTGGGGTTCTACCTATGGAGTATTGCGCGAGGTGGTAGACCGGTTGGACGGCAAAGCCAGGCTGGTGCATTTTCGCGACCTATGGCCCTTTCCGGTCGATGCGGCGGCCGGTGCGTTGCAGGGCGGGAAGGTGGTAGTGGTGGAGAACAACTATACAGGGCAGTTCAAGCGCCTGCTGCAGAGCGAGACCTGCATCGAGGTTGACGAGGTGATTGTGCGCTATGATGGGCGCCCATTCTCTCCCGAGAACGTCCTGGCTGGGTTGAAGGAGGTTCGATAACGTGACAGCAACG
>JASFHU010000228.1:0-6948 GCA_050123055.1 Anaerolineae bacterium | reverse complement strand
CGAGTTCGACCACCAGCGGATGTCCGATCTGCTGGGGTTGCCCAGTCACGTTCGCCCCCTCACGCTGATAGCAATGGGCTATTCCCAGATCGAGCCGCCACAGAAGACCGGCCTGCCGCTCAGTGACTACTTTCACCGCGAGATGTGGTAGGTGGGTACGAGGAACAGGTAATCATGGAAGTACTGGAAGCCATAACCCAACGTCGCAGTATACGCAAATTCGAGGACAGAGCGGTGCCCGATGACCTGCTGTGGCAGATCATCGAGGCCGGGACCTGGGCACCATCGGCTGGCAACATGCAGGCCTGGGAATTTGTCATCGTCAGGGATCCCGCGGCGCGGCGAAAGCTGGTGGACACCACCGACGCTGGCACCACCGCCCGGGCCGGCGTGAATACCCAAGAATGGATCATCGACGCGCCCGTAGTGATCGTCGTTTGTTACGACGTCAAGCGCATGACGGCGCGCTACGGCCAGAAAGGCCGTGAGTTGCTAACCAAGCTGGATTGTATGCTCTGCGTGCAGAACATCCTCCTGGCCGCCACACACTTTGGACTGGGCACCTGCTGCGTCGTCGGGTTCGATCCTCGGGCGCTGATGAGAGCATTGGGCATCCCCAAGGAGATCACGCCTATCTTGTTGATCCCGCTAGGCTATCCGGCCGAGCATCCGCAGCCTCCCTATCGCCTGCCGGTAGATGACGTAGTGAGACTGGTCCTATGAGATCGATCACGCCATCGTTGGGGGAAAGCCAGAAAGGTGCTCGAGTTGTCGCCAGCGATATCATATGTAACAGCTCTGCCCCAGAACTTGACATGAGGCCAGATTACCTATATAATCCATCCTGTATCCTATAGGATATGTGTTCAGAACCCTTCGCACCGCGACCGACCGTACGGTGACATGGCAACCAGGCCCAGTTAGGTGTTGGAAGGAGAGATCCCATGAGTGACAGCAGAGCTGGATTGACTGGTGTACAAAAGATTCAGAGGGGACCGCTGCGGGAACAGGTCCGCAAGCAGATCAAGCAGCTCATCCTGACGAATCGTTTGCGTCCGGGCCAGCCCATCATCATCGACCGACTGGCAAGCGAGCTCGGGGTTAGTCACACGCCGGTACGCGAGGCGCTGGCCATGCTCGAGCACGATGGACTCGTCATGACCCGGCCCTATGGCACGCCACAGGTGGCCGAGATTACCTCGGACGACGTGCGCGATGCCTGGGAGATGCGCTTGCTGCTGGAAGGATGGGCCATGAACAAAGCAGTAGCCGGACTATCTGAGGATGATCTTGACAAGATCGAGGAGTCTTTGGCTCGTGCCCGCCAGGATGCAGAGGCAAGCGTCTACGATACTCACCTGGCGTCTGACATCGCCATGCACGACATGATCATGCAGGCGGCAGACAACAAGCTGTTCCATCGCCTGGCGCGGTTGGTGGGCGACCAGTCGATCCGCATCCGGTCGCTTGTCGAGGCCATAGCATCTGTCGAGGAGGTGCTGACCATTGTTGACGAGCATTGTGCCATCCTGGAGGTGTTGCGAGCCCGGGATCAGGAACTGGCCCACGAGAGGCTGGTCGCTCACCTGCAGGCCGGCATGGAACGAACGCTGGTTGCGCTGGGCAGGATGAAGGAAAACGAGGCATGATCTTCGATCTGAAGCTCGAGGCTCCGATCGGCATCTTTGACTCAGGGCTTGGGGGCCTGGCAGTCCTGCGCGAGGTTCGCCGCTTGTTGCCCAACGAGGATGTCCTGTTCGTCGGCGACACCGCCCGCCAGCCCTACGGACCGCAGCCGGTGGAGGATGTGCGCCGCTACGCCACCGAGATCGCGGGCTACCTGGGGGCCCAGGGAGCCAAGATAGTTATCATCGCCTGCAACACGGCCAGTGTCGCCGGGCTGGAGGCGGCTCAACGCTGTTACCCTGACCTGCCGGTGCTGGGTATGATCGGCCCCGGTGTGCGTGCCGCACTGGCTGCCAGCCAGAGCAGCCGCATCGGCGTCTGGGGCACGGCCCTGACGGTGGACAACAAGGCCTACGACAAGCTGATCTTGGAACTCGATCCGGGCATGGAAGTGCTCGGGACTGCCTGCCCGGAGCTGTTGCGCCTGGCGGAAAAGGGGCAGATCGATGACCGGCCCTACCTCCTCGAGCTGGCCCGCGAATACTACCAACCGCTGGCCCGGTTCCAGGCCGATACCCTGATCCTGGGTTGCACCGACCTGACCTGCGTCCGAGACATCGCAGGGGAGGCGGCGGGCGAGGGGGTGACGGTCGTCGATCCGGCCGAAGAGGTGGTCCGCGAGGCCCGCGCAATCCTGCAGGAGGCTGGCGCGCTCAAGGGGCCGGGCGGTGAACTGGCTGCCTATCGCTTTTCCATCACCGGCGACGACGTGGCTGGATTTGCCGCCTTTACCAAGAAGTTTATGGATGTGCGCCATGTTGCGGTGGAGCAGATCCCGCTGGACAAGCTGCAGCAGATCGCCGGCGCAATTGAACGCTGTATCTAATTGGCGGGCGGGGGTGGACAGGGGCATTGCCTCCGCTTTTTTCGCGCCACCCTAGCGCAGGTTCGTGGAACCGTCTTGCGCCAGGATGGTCCCTACGATAGAGGAGATGAGCAGTGACCTACAAGATCGCCACCAAGGTGGCAAACCTGGAGCTTTCGGCCACGGACGAGGTCGACAATATCGTCAAGCGCATGCGGCGGGCGGGCGTCGACGATATCATCTCGCTGGGTGGGGGCGAGCCCTGCTTTGACACGCCCCAGAACATCCAGGAGGCAGCCGGGCGGGCGATGCACGACGGCATGACCAAGTACGAGCCGACGACGGGTGCCTATGAGTTCCGCGAGGCGCTGGCTGCCAAGTTTGAGAAGGAGAACGGCATACAGGTTGGTCCCGAGGAGATTATTGTGACGCCGGGCGGCAAGTTTGCCATCTATTTGGCCTTCCAGGCAGTGCTGGAACCGGGCGACCGGGTGATGGTCCTGGAGCCGGCCTGGGTATCCTACAAGTCGATGGCCCAACTGGCGGGTGCCGGGGTGGTGAGCGTCGATTGCCGTGCCAGCAACGGCTACCAGCCTGATCTGGAGGCGATGGAGGCCGCCATGGATGGGTCGGTCAAGTACATTGTCGTCAGCTCGCCCAACAATCCCACTGGCGCGGTGTACGATCCAGCCAGCCTGCGAGGCATGGCCGAACTAGCGAAGCGCCATGGCGCCCTGGTACTGTGCGACGAGGTGTACGAGTACCTGCTCTACGAGGGCGAGCACTATAGCCCGGCCTCCGAGTATGACAATATTGTCACGGTGAACAGCTTTTCCAAAAGCTATGCCATGACCGGCTGGCGCCTGGGCTATGTCACCGGTCCCCGCGAAATCCTGGATGGCATGATCAAGATCTACCAGCACTCTGCCACCTGCGTCACCGCCTTTGCCCAGGCGGGCGGCATCGAGGCCCTGACGAGTAGCGAATCGCGGGCCGCCTCGCAACAGATGATGGCGGGTTACCGGGAGCGGCGGGACCTGACGATGGAGTTGATCCAGGCCTCCGAGTGCTTTGATTGTGTGCCGCCCCAGGGGGCGTTCTATGCCTTTCCAACCTACAGCCTGGAGATGCCATCGCTCGAGTTTGCCACCCGGCTGCTGGAAGAGGCACACGTGGCGACGGTGCCAGGGTCGGCCTTTGGCGCCTGCGGCGAAGGCGCCCTGCGGCTATGCTACTCCACCTCGCCAGAGAACATCCGAGAAGCATTCGATCGCATGGAGACCTTTATCCGAAACTGGAAATAGGAGTCATTGATGTCAAGTAGATCCAACGGCAAGCGTGTGCTGACGGGCACCCACTTTATGCTGGGTAACTATGCGGTCGTCGAAGGCGCCCTGGCAGCGGGATGCGACTTTTACGCCGGCTACCCCATCACGCCGGCCAATGAGATTTCGGAGCGGATGGCGTCCCGGCTGCCCCAGGTGGGTGGCAAGTTCCTCCAGAGCGAGGACGAGCTATGCTCCATCTATGCCCTCACCGGTGCTTCCCTGGCCGGGGCCAAGGCCATGACGGCCACCGCCAGCGCCGGCTACAACTATATGCAGGAGGGGATCGGCTATGCCATCGCTTCCGAGATCCCGTGTGTCATCGTCGACGTCCAGCGCTGCCGGGGAGAGAACTTTGCCACCCAGGCGGACGTGATGCAGATGCGCTGGGGGGCCAGCGGCGACCACGAGATGATCGTCCTGGCACCCTCCTCGGTGCAGGAGCTTTTTAATTTTACCATCCGCGCCTTTAACCTGGCAGAAAGGTACCGGATGCCGGTCGTCGTCATGTCCGACACGACGATTGCCCTGATGCGCGAGAATCTGATGATCCCCGAGGCGGCGGAAATCGAGATCGTGGATCGCTCCAGGCCCACCGTGCCGCCCGACGAGTTTTTGCCCTTCAAGGCCGGTCCCAACGGCGTGCCGCCCCTGCCTGACTTTGGCGATGGCTACCGCATTCTCCACTCGCTGAACCCCCACGACGAGATGGGCAGCATCCACTGGGACCCGGACGTCTTTGAGGATCTGTACGATCGCATTACCGGCAAGATCACCCACAACTATGACGATATCGTCCAGACTGAGCGGTGCTACCTCGACGATGCCGAGGTGGGGCTGATCGCCTACGGCAGCGAGTGCCGCCCGGTCCGCGAAGCGGTGGAGTTGGCCCGGGCCCAGGGCATCAAGGCCGGCATGCTCAAGCTGGACACCGTGTGGCCCGTACCCGAGCGCGAGATTACCGTCCTGGCAGAACAATGCTCGTTGATCCTGGCTGTCGAAATGAATATCGGCAAGTATGCCGGTGAGATCGAGCGTGTGGTCGCAGGATGCTGCCGGGTCGAGCGCGTGACCAAGAACCGGGGCCTGGTTCACACCCCCGGCGAGATCCTGGACGCCATTGGGGAGGCGGTGGCATGAGCACAAACCCGTTGAGGAAGTACCTACGAGAAAACAGCCTGCCCCACTTTTTCTGCTCTGGCTGCGGGGCGGCCCAGGTGCTAAACTACTTTGTCCAGGCTGCCGACGAGCTGGACCTGGACTTTGACAACCTTGTGGCCATTGGCGGGGTGGGCTGTGCGGCCCGTATCCCAGTCTATCTCCACGCCGAATCGCTGCATGGCGTCCACGGCCGGACTCTGCCCTGGGCCACGGGCATCAAGCTGCACAAACCAGAGCTGGACGTGGTCATCTTTTCCGGGGACGGTGACGCGGGCGCCATCGGCGGCAACCACCTGATCCAGGCAGCCCGACGCAACCTGGACGTGACCATGATCGTGGTCAATAACCTGACCTTTGCCATGACCGGGGGGCAGGTGGCGCCGACGACCTTTCCGGACGTCAAGACGGCGACGACGCCCTATGGCAACGTGGAACAGCCCTTTGATCTCTGCAAGCTGGCCGAGACTGCAGGGGCGACCTTTGTCTCCCGCTGGACAACCAATCAGCCCCGCCGGGCCATCAGCGCTCTGAAGAAGGCCATCCAGCACGAGGGTTTTGCCCTTGTCGAGCTCATCACCCAGTGCCCCACCTATTTCGGACGCAGGGCGGTCGGTTCGGGCGACCCGGTGGATGGGGTCGAGTGGATCAAAGAGAATTCGATAACTGCCCGTCGGGCGGCCAACTTACCCGAGGAAGAGCGGGTGGGCAAGTTCGTGCTGGGCAACTTTTGCGAAAAAGAGGCACCGGTCTTTGTGGGCAGTTCCCTCTACAGCCTTGGTGGGGGTGAATGATGCACCAGCATCGGGCACGCTTGCAGTTCTGTGGCTTTGGCGGGCAGGGCATCGTGCTATCGTCCGTCATCTTTGGCACCGCGGCGGTGCTCACGGCGAACCTCAACGCCGTGCAGACCCAGTCCTACGGTTCTGAGGCGCGGGGTGGCGAGTGTCAGGCCGAGCTGATCTTGGCCCAGAAGCCGATCCATTCGCCCCTGGCCGACGAAATGGACATCTTGGTCGCCATGTCCCAGTCAGCTCTGGACAGATACCTGGACCGCCTGCGCGCAGGCGGAACGCTGATCATCGATCCCGAACTGGTCCGTGCGCCGGACCGGACCGACGTCCAGATCGCTCCGGTACCGGCGACAGAGATCGCCAGCGAGTTGGGGGCCAGGATTGCGGCCAATATGGTGATGCTTGGTTTCCTGCAGCAGGCGACGGGCCTGGTCTCCAGGGAAGGACTGCTCGAAACGATACAGGCCAACGTCCCGCAAAAGTTCGTCGAACTGAATCTCCAGGCAGCGGAGCGGGGCATCGCCCTGGCCCAAGAACAGAACTTTGCGGTGGAGATCTAGCCCCATGCGACTGTACGAATTCCAGGCCAAGCGCCTTTTCGCCGAGGTAGGCATACCGGTCCCCAGGAGTACTTTGCTCACCTCTCCAGAGCAGGTCAACGACCTGGCATTCCCTGTTCTCCTCAAGGCCCAGGTGCCCATTGGGGGTCGGGGCAAAGCCGGCGGCATCAAGGTCGCCAGGAACCAGCTCCAAGCAGAGATTCTTGCAGCAGAGCTGTTGGGATCTGACATCCGGGGCTACACCGTGGGCGCACTCCTGGCCGAAGCAATGACCGAGATCCGGCGCGAGATCTACTTGGCGGTGCTTTTCGACAAGGGCAGCAACCAAGTGATGATCGTGGGCAGCGCCGAGGGTGGCGTCGATATCGAGCAAGTGGCAAGGGAGGACCCCGGAAGGATCGTCAAGAAGGCCTTGAGCCCCTTCCTGGGCATGTCGCAGTTTGCCATCCGCCACGTGGCCAAGGATCTGGGTATCAAGGACGTGAGGCAGTTTGGCGATGTCCTGAAGGCCATGTACGAGCTCCTTTGGACCCGTGACGCGACCCTGGTCGAGATCAATCCGCTGGCCGAGACGCCGGAAGGGCTGCTGGCGTTGGACGCCAAGATGACGCTGGACGACA
>JASFHU010000227.1:0-6948 GCA_050123055.1 Anaerolineae bacterium | reverse complement strand
CATGCGCACACCCTCGACCATATCCAGCCCCTGGATGAGGATGGAAATGCCCAGCAGGAGGCCGAGCTGGGTGACCAGCAGCACCAGGATACGGATGATAAAGTCAATGTCCCGCTGCAGGGGCGTCTTGATCTGGCGGAAGGCCCGCGCGCTCGCGGTCATCTGGTTAACGGTGCTTTCAGCACCCACCTTTTGCGCTTCGTACAGAGCGCTGCCGGTCACGCAAAAACTGCCCGAAGAGACCGTATCGCCCTCTGCCTTGACAATGTGCTCCGACTCGCCGGTAAGCAGCGACTCGTCCACCTCCATCCGCCCGCTGCCGATCACCTCCCCATCCACCACGATCTGGTCACCGGGCCGGGCCACCAGCACGTCGCCCAGCACGATCTCGTCCGGATCGACGGCCTGTTCCTGGGCGTCGCGGATCACGGTCGCTCTGGGCCGGGTCAGTAGGGCGAGCTGGTCCAGCTTGCGCTTGGCCCGACCCTCCTGGTACACGCCGACGATGATGTTCAACAACACCAGGCCGGCTGTGACCACCGCATCATCCATCTGTCCCATCAGGATCAGGAGGATGCCGATGGCGAAAAGGACGCAGTTGATAAAGGTGAAGGCATTCTTGCGCAGGATCTGCAGGTAGGTGCGGCCTGGCGCGAACTGGATCGCGTTCCCCTGCCCCTGCTCGCGCCGGGCGATGACCTGACTCTCTGTGAGACCGCTGATTCCCTGCTGCATGACACTCACCCCGACGATGTCATCCGCCCAGTGCTTCGCGCAGCCTCTCGCCCGCGCCCTCCAAGATCGGCTCGCCGTGGCCAAAACAGGCCACCTCTACCGGCAAAGCCGCCAGCTTGCGGGTCGACGCCTCGGCCTGGTCCGGATCCACAGAGAACATCCGTGGGGGCAGCGCTATCCGGCCCCCGCCCGATGAGGAGCCGTGATGAAAGATGGCATCTCCACAAAAAAGGATCCGCTGTTCCGCCTGGTACAGGGCGATGCTGCCCGGGGTATGGCCGGGCACGTGGATCACCTGGAGCCCGCCCAGGGCGTCTACGATCGCCCCGTCCTGCAAGGGGGTGTTCACCTGGCACGGGGGCGTGGGGCTGAACCGTTCAAAGAGCCAAGCCAGCATGCGCCGCAGACGGGAGGGATAGACCAGGGACTGGGTCTGCTCGATGTAGGGGACCTCGGCCTGGTGGGCCAGGATCCGCGCCCCCGAGCGCCGGCATAGTTCGGCCACAGAGCCGGTGTGATCAGCGTGCGCATGCGTGAGCACGATGGATTGCAGGTTGGCGATGTCATAGCCGCCGCTGTCTAGCTGGGCCAGGATCCGGCCAACATCGCCGGCCATGCCGCTATCGACGAGTGCCCATCCGTCTGCCGTGTCAAGTACGTAGGCATGGGCGCGCGGCAGGCCTTCGATCAGGCTGACACCGGGCACAATATGGCGCATCGTATTCCTCCCCAGTCTCATCGGCGGCCGGCTGCCGGTTCACTGGCAGGTTAGTGAAAAAAGTATACCATGGCCTGGCCGGGATGCCAAGCAGGAGTAGCAACAGATGCGCCATTGGCCACCTGGCTGAGCATGAAATAGTGCTTCTGGCCAAGGCCAAGATCATCCATTTGGCTGATGCCATCGCCTCGCTTTTGACGTATAGTGTATGTTACCCAATGGCGTTTTCGTGTGTAGGAGGTAGCCATGTTCAGGCTCAGGCCGAAACGAAATGGATCGGATAATGGGTCCCCGGCTGCTCTCGAGGCGGCAGGGGCACAGAACGGCGGCAACGGGCACCATCGAAATGGCAGCCAATCGCTGATCGAGTGCCGGCAGCTGGTCAAGACCTACCAAAGCACGGCAGGGGACTTTCCGGCGCTCAAAGAGATCGACCTGCACGTCGGCCAGGGCGAATTTGTGGCCGTCATCGGCAAATCGGGCAGCGGAAAATCCACCCTGGTCAACATGATCACCGGCATCGACCGGCCGACCTCGGGCGAGGTGCTGGTGGGTGGAACCTCGGTCGGCGTCCTCAGCGAGGGAAAGCTGGCCCAGTGGCGTGGCCGCAACATCGGCGTCATCTTTCAGTTCTTCCAACTACTGCCCACGCTGACCGTCGTCGAGAACGTCATGCTGCCGATGGATTTCTGCCACATGTATTCGGGCCGGGAGCGGCGGGACCGGGCCATGCACCTGCTAGAACAGGTGGACGTGGCAGAGCACGCCCACAAGCTGCCCTCGGCTGTTTCGGGTGGGCAGCAGCAGCGCGTGGCCATTGCCCGGGCACTGGCCAACGACCCACCGATCCTGGCCGCCGACGAGCCCACCGGTAACCTCGACTCCAAGACTGCCGAGTCGGTCTTTCGCCTCTTCGAGCGGCAGGTCAAAGAGGGCAAGACGATCCTCATGGTCACACACGACCGGGATCTGGCCAAGCGGGCCACGCGGACCATCATGCTCGCCGACGGCGAGATCATTGAGGAATACCTGGTGCAAACCTTCCCGGCGCTGGCCGAACAACAACTGATCCGGGCCACGCGCCAGTTGGAACGGGAGGCATTTCCGCCCGGCGCGACCATCCTCCAGGAGGGGGGCGCAGCCGACAGGTTCTACATTGTCACCAGGGGCCAGATCGAGGTATTGGTCGAGGCGTCCGATGGGGAGCGGTTGGTCGTCGCCCGGATGGGCCGGGGCCAATACTTTGGTGAGACAGAGTTGCTGAGGGGCGGGGCCAACATGGCCACCGTTCGGGCCGATCCGGATGCCGGAGTCGAAGTCGTTGCCCTGGGGCAGGAGATCTTTGGCGGCCTGATGGCCGAATCTCAAGCCAGCCGCGAAGCGCTGGACCAGGTTGCCAGGGCTCGTATGGCCGAGAATAGCAACGGCAGAAACGGAGCCAAAGATGCTTAGCCCGCGCTGGCGCAAGGTCTTGCGCGATCTGTGGGGCAACAAGGCGCGTACCGTCCTGGTGGTGCTCTCGATCGCGGTCGGCGTCTTTGCCGTGGGCATGATCACCGGCACGCGCGTGGTCATGTCGCGCGAAATGCACGCCAGTTGGGCCGCCGTGAACCCGGCCAGTGCGACCCTCTATGCCGATCTATTCGACGAGGATCTGATCTGGACGGTGCGGAATATGCCCGGTGTGGGGGAGGCGGATGCACGACGCAGCTTTGGCGTTCGCTTCAAAAGCAGCCCTGAGGCTGAGCAGTGGCGCAACATGACGCTCTTTGCTTACCCCGATTATGAGGACATCCGGATCTTTCAGCTCCGGCCGGAGCAAGGGGCATGGCCTCCCCCTGAGCATGAAATCCTGATCGAGCGCGCCTCTCTGGCGTGGATGGGGCTCCAGGAAGGCGACATGGTCATCGTCGAGGCGGCCAACGGCAAGCTGCGCGAACTGCGCGTAGCAGGGACCGTCCACGACATGACCCGCCAGGCCGCTTCCTGGACAGGATGGGCCTATGGTTACATCTCGGCCAATACACTCGAATGGCTCGGCCTGTCGCGCCACTTTGACGAACTGAACTTTATCGCTGCAGAACAACCGCAAGACGTGGCGCACATCCGGGATGTGGCAGAGCGGTTGCGGGACAAGATAGAAAAGAGCGGCCGTACCGTCTATTATACCTGGATCGAAACACCGGGAAAGCATCCGGCGGACAACGACCTGGAACCGATCATGATGCTCCTGGGATCGCTTGGATTTCTGTCGCTCCTGGCCAGCGGCTTCCTGGTGGTGAACACACTGCAGGCGCTGCTGACACAGCAGATCCGGCAGATCGGGATCATGAAGGCGGTGGGCGCCCGCAACGGCCAGATCATGGGCGTGTACTATGGCCTGGTTCTGAGCTTCTGCTTCCTCTCGCTGACGATTGCGGTACCGCTGGGGGCGCTGGCGGCCCACGAATTCACCAGCTTTATCGCCAACCTGGTCAACTTTGACGTCACGAGCTTTGGCTTGCCGCCCGCCGTGCTCGCCCTGCAGGCTGCGGTGGGGTTGGTGGTCCCGATCCTGGCGGCCCTCTACCCCATCCTGTCCGGGGTGCGCGTACCAGCGCGGGAGGCGATGAGCGACTATGGCCTGAGCAACGGGCGCTTTGGACGGGGCTTGCTCGACCGGTTGTTGGAGCGGGTACGTGGCGTGTCCCGGCCGATCATGCTCTCGTTACGCAATACCTTCCGCCACAAGGGGCGCCTGGTGCTCACGCTCATTACCCTGACCCTGGGTGGGGCCATCTTTATCGCCGTTTTTAGCGTGCGCGCCTCACTGCTCCTGACCCTCGACGACATACTCGACTATGTGGAATACGACGCCTACGTGATCTTTCGGCGTGGCTACCGGGTCGACCAGATCGAACGCGAGGCGCTGCGGGTCCCGGGTGTCGTGGCCGCTGAAGCCTGGCGATTTGGCAACGTGCGCCGCGTACGCCCCGACGACACGGAGAGCGAGACCATCTTACTCCGTGCCCCGCGCGCCGACAGCGACCTGGTCCATCCCAAGTTGGTGGAGGGGCGCTGGCTCCTGCCTGAGGATGAAAATGCCGTGGTGGTCAACACCTTTCTGCTGAAAGACGAGCCGGACGTTGATGTGGGTGATGAGATCACGCTCAAGATCGAGGGCCGCGAGACGACCTGGCGAGTCGTGGGTATCATGACCCGTACCGACCCGGTTCCCATGGCCTATGTCGGC
The DNA here is from genome assembly GCA_050123055.1 of Anaerolineae bacterium. Lineage (GTDB taxonomy): Bacteria > Chloroflexota > Anaerolineae > JAAYZQ01 > JAAYZQ01 > JASFHU01. Next base: position 2,263 of record JASFHU010000227.1, on the reverse strand, counting down.
TTTGACTACCTGGCGCAGATCGTGGGCGGCGTGGGGCGGGCTGGCGTCCTGTTCGTGCAGACCGAGCGGCATGACGCTGCCTTCCAGGCGCAGGTCGAGCGGGCGCTGGAACAGCACTTTGAGGGTATCGGGCTAAATGTCAGCACGACCATGACCAGTTCCAGAAGCCGCGGCCAGGCCGAGTCCCAGTTCGAGGTACTGGTGATCTTTCTCCTGGTCATGGCTGTCCTCTTGGCAGTGGTGGGGGCGATCGGGCTTATGGGCACCATGAGCCTGAATGTGCTGGAGCGGACGCGCGAGATCGGCGTCATGCGCGCCATTGGGGCATCGGATGGCGCCATCCTCAAGATCGTCATCGTGGAAGGAGTGCTCATTGGGCTGATGAGCTGGCTGCTGGGCACGATACTGGCACTTCCCCTGAGCCGGCTGCTAAGCGACGCAGTAGGGGTCTCGATCTTTCAAACGCCACTGAGCTACACGTTTTCGTTGGGGGGCGTCGAGCTGTGGTTGGGGATGGTAGTGCTTCTGGCAACCCTGGCCAGTTTCTGGCCAGCACGCAATGCCTCGCGGGTCACCGTGCGCGATGTGCTGGCGTACGAGTAGCATGCTGGATTGATACGCCATGCGCGAAGGAGGTTTGTGATGAAAAAGTGGATCTTGATTTCCCTGGCATTGGTGGTGGTGGGGGCCGTGGCCTATGTCGTTCTGGGGCAGTTTCCAAGTGCCACCGCGTCGGAGGCCACACCGCAGGCCGCCGAGTTGCCTGCCGTAAAGGCGAGCCAGGAAGTGGTAGCCGATGCGGTGGTGGTACCGGTGCGGAGCGCCAAGCTCAGCCTGCCAACAGGCGGCATCGTAGCCGAAGTGCTGGTGGCTGAAGGCGAAGCCGTGGAGGCCGGTCAGCCGATCCTGCGACTGGAGGCGGCGCGACAGGCAGCCGCTGTCGCCCAGGCCGGAGCCCAGGTGCAACGGGCAGAAAGCTGGCTGGAAGAACTAAAGACCGGGGCACGCCGGCAGGAGATCGAAGCAGCCCAGGCGTCGGTCGAGGCTGCCCAAGCACAACTGGCCCGTGTCCAGGCAGGGGCCCGGGTGGAAGAGATCATCGCCGCGGAGGCCGCGCTGGCCGGGGCGCAGGCTACGCTGCAAAAGCTGAAGGAGGGCCCCAGCAAAGGGGAACTGATCGCTGCCCAGGCCGACCTGGCCAACGCCGAGGCATCCCTGCAGCAGGCCCAGGCAGCCTATGATCGGGTCAAGTCGGAGCCGGATATCCTGGCCAGGCCCCAGTCGCTACAACTTCAGCAGGCGACCAATGCCTACCAGGCCGCCAAGGCGCGGCTTGGTGTCCTGCAAGAGGGACCCAGCGCCGCAGATCTGGCCGCGGCACAGGCCCAGGTGCAGCAAGCCCAGGCCCAGCTCGACGCGCTGAAAGCGCCGGCCCGCCCGGCGGCCGTGGCCGCGGCCGAGGCCGAGATCCGGCGCGCCCAGGCCCAACTGGAGATGCTACAGTCCGGGGCGCGTCCCGAGACCATTGCCGCCGCCGAGGCTGAGCTGGCTGCGGCTCAGGCGAGCCTGGAGCAGGCACAGGTAGCTCTGGTCGAGACCGAACTACGGGCGCCCTTTGCCGGGACCGTGGCTGCTCTCGACGTTCAGAGTGGTGAGCAGGTGGCGCCCGGCAGCCCTATCGTCCAGTTGGCCGATCTCTCTGCCTGGCAAATCGAGACCGATGACCTGACCGAACTAAACGTTGTCCGCATCCAGGAGGGGGACGTAGCGGCCGTCACCTTTGACGCCATCCCTGACCTGGAGATGACGGGCCAGATTGTACGGATCGAGGCCATTGGTGAGAACAAGATGGGCGATATCACCTATACTGCTATCGTAGAGCTCGGGCAACACGACGAGCGGCTCCGCTGGAACATGACGGCTACGGTCGTCGTTGAGCCAGGCTAGGAGGTGCAGAGGAGCCATCGAACAGGCATCTCTCGAACTTGAGGCGAGAACCATCATTGGCCATCTGACCGAGGACAAGATAAGCCACCTGGCTAGCCCGAGAATTCCCCACCTGGTGATGCGGCGCATCGGCATGGTAGCATTGGCCACCTGACCGAGGACAAGATAAGCCACTTGGCTAGCCCGAGAATTCCCCACCTGGCCGATGCGGGGGGGGAATTCTTGGTGTATAATCGAGTCAGCAGTTTGGCACCCGCATTCTTATGCGGCCGCACGCTTTTGCGCCTTGGGTCTGGTCTACCGGGCACACCCTCGA
>JASFHU010000226.1:0-6958 GCA_050123055.1 Anaerolineae bacterium | reverse complement strand
GGAGCCGAGCAGACCGATGACAGCCTGGCAGGAGGACCGTAGGCGATGGTTACAACAGGAGAGTTGTGAACGATGCTATACGACGTGATTGTACAAAGCAGTGAGGCCGGCCATGCCATCATCTATTGGATCGAGGTTGCGGCCATGGCCATCGAAATCGTGGCCGTGGTCATCATCGTCGCCTCGGTCTTCTTTGGCATAATCGAGTACCTGTACCGGCGCCTGCGGGGAATAGAAGTCGACCCATATCGCGCGCTCAAGGGACGCCTTGGCAGATCGATGCTACTGGGCCTTGAGATTCTGGTCGCGGCCGACATCGTGCGCACCGTCGCCCTGGAACCGAGCCTCGAGAGCGTAGGCATCCTGGGGCTGTTGGTGCTCATCCGGACCTTTCTGAGCTGGTCGCTGGATGTCGAGCTCGAAGGACGTTGGCCCTGGCAGGCGCGGGCAGGGCCCAAAGAGAGCGTGAAGCGTGATGAGCCGTGAGGAACCCATGAGCCAACCGGACTCGGTTCCCCAGCCCGAGCGCCCGGAGAACAAGCCGGTCGCATTCTCGAAAGAGATCTATGGGATCTGGATCAGCGAGCGGCCATCCCAGTTCGCCGCGGCGCTGGCCTACTATGCCATCTTTTCCTTTGTGCCCGTGATCTATATCGCCTTTACCATCACTGAACTGGTAGTAACCCGGCTGTCAGTTACGGAGCAGTTTTACAGCCAGGTCGCCGATTTTCTGGGCGTGGAGATCGCCCAAGCCCTGCAGGAGGCCGTGAACGGTCTAGCCGAGAGGACCACCGGCGACACGACCTTGACGACCGTGATTGGCTTCGTCGCGCTGGCCTTTACCGCTTCCCTGGCCTTTTTCCAGTTGCAGCACACGCTCAACACGATCTGGCAAGTACCACCGCCGCGTCGGGGCCAGACGCGGGCCTACGTGCTGAACCGTCTGCTGGCCTTTGCCATGGTTTTGGGCGTAGCCCTGTTGTTCATTGTTGCAGCCGTTGTCAGCCGTCTGGTCTCTCTGGTCGATGCCCAGATCCAGTTGAGCGGTTTCGTGACCACCGCCAACACCGTTGGCTTGGCTGGATTGGCAGCCCTGACCTTCGCCCTGATCTACAAGGTACTGCCCAACGCGAAAGTGGCCTGGCGGGACGTTCTGGTAGGGGCAGGGGTGGCTACGCTGCTGCTGGCCGTGGGTGTGTCACTGGTCAAACTGATCCTGAGTGGCAACCGCTTCGGCTCGGCCCTGGAAGCCGCCGGAGCTGTGGCCGTCTTTTTGATGGCCTTCTACTACTTGGGCCAGATCTTTGTGCTCGGGGCGGTGGTTATCCGCGTCTTTGCCACGATGTCGGGATCCAAGATCGTGCCCCGGGAAGATCCCGGCCCGTCTGGCAACAGCTAGTTCGGGTTTCCGTAGTGGAAGCTGCAAGGAGGTGTCTATGAGCGATATCAGTAAACCGGCCGCCGTTTCCGAGCAAGAACCGATTGTCACCGCCGATCTGCCGGATGCCGAATCAACTTCGGCTGAGGTGGCGGTCCAGGCTTCGCAGGGAAAAGTGCAAAAGGCAGAGACAACTGGCGAGATTCTGCCTGAGGGTCAGGCTGAACGCGAGGTGGAGAACCTGCGACTGCTGATCCGCTTCCTCTTGGGCGGGCTGCTCATGGGCAGCGGGAGTTTCATGCAGATGGTGCGCGACAAGCAGCAGGAGATCGAGGCTGAGCAAGGGCTCCCGGCGCACGTCTCGAGTGCAGAGGATGAGTCGCTGCGCGATCTTTTCCGCTACCTGTCCATTGGCCTGCTGGTGGAGGGAACCGAGGGAGTAACCCGGCTCGTCGGGAGCGGGTTTCGTCTCTCGCTGGACGCCACTCGCCAGCTCATCGCAGGAGTGGACCGGGCGACCGACAACCGGTTGGCGCGCCCCTTGCGCCAGGCCATGACCTCGCGGCTTCAGCGCCTGGAGCACAAGGCCGAGGTTGCGATGGACAAAGGGCGCGTCGAGGAACAAAAGGCCAAGCTGCTGGCCGGCGAGACGATAGACGAGCTCATCGACCAGGTGGTGGATACAGTGGCCGAGAGCCCTGAGCTGACTGATATGATCGTCAGTATAGTTGGTCAACAAGGCAAGGGTGTGGTCGGTGTCGCCGGAGAAAATGCCCGCAGCCTGACGGTAATCGCCGACAGCGCGACGGAGCGTTTCGTCCGCCGGCTGTTCGGTCGCAAGCCCAGGCAGGAGTTACCGCCTTCGCCCATACGGGGTGTTCCTCAGAGCATGTATTCGGCTGAGGAACTGGCCAAGGGGGAAATCGGGAATGAGCAGTGAGCCTGCCGGTGAGGATGGACAGGAAACAACGCTCGGAGAGTATGCCGGATTTGTGACACGCTTGATCGGCTTTGTCATCGACCTGTTGATCGTGGCCGTGGTCCTTGCCATCGTCAAGCTGGTCACCGACCTCCTCCTGGGACTCTTTCCGCTCAGAGAACTACTTGGTTTGGGAGAGCCTTCCTCTACACTTCTCATCATCATTGCAGTGGTGGCGAGTCTGGGCATTGGTCTGCTCTACTGGCTTGGCTCCTGGCTATTGATCGGCCAGACTCCGGGCCAAGCCTTAGTAGGCGTACGGGTTGTGATGGTGAATGGTGAACGCATCAGCTTCTGGAGGGCACTGCTGCGCTGGCTGGGATACTTTGTTTCGGCGATACTGTTTCTCGGTTTTCTCTGGGTCCTCGTGGACGACAAGCGGCAGGGATTTCATGACAAATTGGCTGGCACCGTGGTCGTCTATGCCTGGCCGGAGGAGGAGTTGCGCGGGACCGCCGTCCGGGATCGGGCGCGCGAGGCCAGGGAACGGCGCCAGCAGCGTCCGAGTCAGCACTAGCAGGTCCAGTGACTTCTGCTTCCGGATGAGACCGGTGGTGTATGACCCGTGTGCGGAGACGGTCAGACTGGTGCCTTCCGATTCGTCGCGGGAGGTATCTCTCGACGCCCACAGGGTACAGACAACCATTGCCCAGCCCTTAACCCCAACCCAGTTGGATCTGGATAGTATCACCAGCGCTTCGCGGTTGCTCTCTGCTGAAACCGATCTTGAACAGCTCTTCGCCAAGATGATGACTTTGGTGATGGCCAACTCGGGTGCGGAAAACGCGGTGTTGCTGCTGCGGCAGAAAGACGATTGGTTCGTGAAGGCCCCCCAGCGTTGAGCTGTGGCGTGGGTCCCCGATAGGAAAGGTCATTCGTAGGCGCAGACCAGCCGACGCCTGGCACGGGGAATCCCGTTGGGAAACGGGTTCGGGACCCAGGCAGACCGGGTGTGCTCCACGGCTGTGCGTTCGAGAAGGATTCGCCACAACCACTACCGCGTTTCCGCTTCTGTGGCGAAAATCGATCTCGATGAGCGCCGCGCCAGGCACAGCCCCCCGATTGGGTGCTTGCCGCAAACTGCGAGAACTGGTACAACATACGAAGCGGTGGGCCAAGCTTGGCCGGGCCAAGCCTTCGAGTCTGGCTTATGCGGCGGCTGTGCTCCACATGAATCCTTGTCCGTATGGTGGCGGTCGCCCGGTGACTGAACACCAAGTCACCCGATGTTCAAGCCTGATGCTGGAGGAGACATGATCAAAGGTGAGCGAGTGACACTTCGCCTAATCCGTGACGATGATTGGCCGCTGCTCGAGGCCTGGGTGGAAGATCCGAACGCGGCGTGGGGGCCCTTTCAACGGTTTCAGCTCGACAGAGTCCGGATCCTGAAAGAGGCGTATGAGAAGACTGGCCTGTTCAGCCGAGGGTCCGGAGTACTGATTGTCGAAGCAGCGGACGCCGGCAAACCAGTCGGCGTGGTCAGATACACGTTTCACCCTTTGGCTGATGCAGACATGCCCACTCCCGAGATCGGCTTTGTGATTGCCGATGCATCCGCCCGGGGCAAGGGGTACGCGAAGGAGGCCGTGGCCCTACTGACCAGCTATATCTTCTTGCGCTTTCCAGCGCAGCGACTCTCGGCGTTCACCGACATCGAGAACACGCCGCCAGCCGGGATGGGCCTGGGCATCATGCGTGACCGGGCTCGGGAAATCGATGCCACGTTGCGCATCACCAGCCAGCCGGGCCAGGGCACCGAGGTCTTGGTAGCGTGGCAAGAATCGGGGTAAGCGTAAGCTTTGCGGGGGCGACCGTGGTCCTGCGGGACACCACAGCCGCATACCATAGATGACCATTTGCCTAGATAGGGGAGAAACATGGTAGCTTCAAACGACGAGGTTTCGGTTCCTGGAAGACAAATGCGAACAGAGGACGAGTTGCGGGTGAGCGAGCTCAAGTTCAGGGCGTTATTCCAGGGTATGCCCGTACCCGTCTACACATGGCAACGGCGCGGGGACGACTTTGTGTTGGTCGACCACAACGCAGCGGCTGATGCCATAACCGGCGGCAAGATCGGCGACTTTGTGGGCATGTCAGCAACGGCGATGTATCCGGACCGGCCCGATATCGTGGCGGATATCTCTCGGTGTTTCGAGGAGAAGACCTCCATCCAGAGTGAAATGGTTTACTGGTTCAAGACCACAGGAGAACGCAGGCATCTTGTGGTCGAATACGCTTTTGTGCCCCCGGACCTGGTTCTGGTGCAAACCCAAGACGTCACCCAACGCGTGCAAGCAGAGGAGTCACTGCGTGAGAGCGAACTCCGCCTCGAGCTTGCAGTCGCTGGCTCCGATGGTGGCCTTTGGAGCATAGACCTTGAACCTGACGATCCGTCACATACCCACCCGGACGAGATCTATCTCTCTCCGCGCTTGAAGGGCTTGATCGGATACGAGGACGCCGAGTTTCCCAATTCTATGGCAGCCTGGGAGAGCCATGTCCACCCTGAGGATCTGCAGAGGCTACGAAAGGCCTCGCAGAAGTACCGCCAGGGTGAGATTGGCCGGTACGAGGTCGAATACCGCATCCGTCACAAGGATGGCAGTATCCGCTGGCTGCGCACCACCGGTAGGGTTGAGCGGGATGAAGACGGACGTTCCGTCCGCTTTGCTGGTATAGACTGGGACATCACCGAGCGCAAGCGAGCGGAGGAGCAAGTTGCCTACCAGGCCCACCTGCTCGCCAACGTAAACGATGCCATCCTGGCCACCGATGATCGGTTCGTCGTGACCGCATGGAACCGGGCCGCAGAGGAGATCCATGGCTGGAAGGCCGAGGAAGCCATAGGCCGGCTGGTGCAAGAAGTGATACCTTCGGACTTGGCCGATGTCCAAGCGGAAGAAGCACTCCGAAGCTTGGCCGAAAATGGCCGCTACCGCGTCGAGATTAGCACGCGTCGTAGAGACGGACAGCCGATCGAAGTCGAGGGCACTACGGTCGCGTTGCGCGGGAAGGATGGACGGATCACCGGCTACGTGAGCGTGAACCGCGACATCACCGAGCGCGTACAGGCACAAGCGGAGCTACAGAAATCTGAGGAAAAGTACCGCGACCTGGTGGAAAAGACCAGCGATGTCATCTACGCCGTCGACACGGGGGGCGTGATCACCTACCTCAACCCGGCCGTCGAGGCGCTCATCGGACTCCCACCTGAACAGGTGGTTGGGCAACCGTTCGGTGCTTTCATCCATCCTGAGGATGTGGGACAAGCCCAGGGAAACGTCCAGGATCTGTTATCCGGCGGGCTTCCCGGCCCCGCTGAGTACCGGGTGCTGGACGCCTCGGGTGAGACTCGCTGGATAAGGGTAACGAGCCAGCCGGTCGTGGACGAAGGCCAGGTCACAGGGTTTCAGGGTGTGTTGAGCGATATTACAGACCGCAAGCGGGCGGAGGCACGGCTTGCGGAGGCAACCAAGGCCGCCGAGCGGCAGCGGCTAGCCGCTGAGCTGCACGACTCGGTCACCCAGACGCTCTATTCTGGTAGCCTGATCGCTCAAACCATGCAGCGAATGTGGGACCAGGATTCTGAGGCGGGTCGGCGCGGTTTGGCCCAGCTCCAGCGGTTTCTTCAGGGCGCGTTGGCCGAAATGCGCACGCTGCTGTTGGAGCTCAATCCGGCAGCTTTGGAAGCTAAGGAGTTGCCGCTCCTGCTGCGCCAGTTGGCGGATGCTGCGATGGTTCGGACGCCGGCTATTGTCACGACGAGAGTTATAGGGCAGTGTACGGTGCCCAACGAAGTCAAGGCTGCCCTGTACCGCATCGCCCAAGAGGCGCTCAACAACATAGTCAAGTACGCCGGCGCCCAGCGGGTCAAGGTCAACCTGCAATGCCTCGAGAAACGCCCTGGGGTGCTCGACGGGGCGCAGACCATCCTTAGCATCAAGGACGACGGGGGCGGTTTTGACCCAGAGGACCCAGGGGCAGCCGGGTTGGGCCTGGGCATTATGCGTGACCGGGCTCGGGAAATCGATGCAACGCTGACCATCACCAGCCAGCCGGGCAAGGGCACCGAGGTCTTGGTGGAGTGGCAAAACCCCGGGCAAGCGTGAGCGCTATGAGAGCGAACATGAGCTTACGGGACACCTCGGACTGGTAACCACCATTATTATTGCGGGTGTTCCATGTCGGAGGGCGCCACTCGAACTGAAATGACACTCAAGCCTGTCACCGCGAGGAGCGAGCGCAGTTTGCGAGAGACGAAGCGGTCTCTACTTTTTCGGGGGAAGGTCGCATGTCGACGAGATTCTGGCCTTGAACATCCGCCTGATTCTCTCCATGCACTGGCTCAAACCTTCCAAGCGCCTGAACCGTCCCCCTCGCGCTTTGTGGCTGCCAACGATAGATACTCCAATCACACCGATGCCCATTGGCACATTGCGCCGCGGCTTAGAGGCTGCCCTACCCGTTATTGAAGAAGGTTGGGGCGTCCTTGCTCATTGCAGGGCCGGCGTGCACCGCAGTGTAGCGATGGCGAGTTGTGTACTGATCGGCATGGGCGATACAGCCGATGATGCGATGAATCTTGTCGCCCGGCAGCGGGA
>JASFHU010000225.1:0-6961 GCA_050123055.1 Anaerolineae bacterium | reverse complement strand
CAACCGGTCGCCGTCGGCGTCGATGAACCAGGCATCGACGACCTTGGGGTCCAACCCGTTCTCATCGGCAAAGCGATTGACATCGTTCAGCACGTGGATCTCGAGCACCACTTCTCCGATGGCACGTTCGGCAAGCCGGCGCGCGCCGGCCAGGGCTGCTGCATCTACCGCGTTCTGGGCTCTGCGGCGCTGGGCGTAGGCATTCCCCACGTCTACCACCAGGGCCACCAGGGCCAGGAGGACAACGACGGCAGCGGCGATTATGATGATCGATTGGCCACTCTCTCTGTCCTTTGGCATTTCGAATCTCCTTCTACTTGCTTTGCCTCACTGATGCTCGGTGTCCTGACAATTTGCCCAATGACCAGGCTCGGGTTGGTGGGGTCCTTGCTAGACACTCAATCCAGCCGCATGCGGGCAGTGGCCTGCAGGCTAATCGGTGGCAGCAGGACGAATGAACCATCCCGGATGAGGTACGGAATCTCGATCGTCGGATTGTTGACCGGGTAGACGATCTGCACCGACATGTACGTGGGCTGGTTAGGATCGTCCGGATTGACCACGCGCCGCTTTTCGGGTGGTTGAGGCAAGATGGTGATCTGGGCCGCTCGCCAGTTCAGGAAAGGCATCGTGGTGGTCACCATGTAGGTGATCTCCGAATCGATGTCGGCAAACCTGGCGGGGTGCTCGGGTTCGATGGGGTAACTTACCATGTGCCGGGTCCCCATGCGGGCCGCGCTGGTGATGCTGACGTAGGTGAATCCTACCCAGGCTAGGAGTACAATGCCCACCAGCAGACCTATCAACAGGGGCATGGTCAAAGCAAACTCGGTCAGGCTCTGTCCCTGCTGGGGACGTGTGCTGTTCTGCGAGCTCTGAAGTTGCCTATCCATGTGGTTGCTCAGCATCTCCTTTTGTCTCCCAGCGGCTATCGGATCGGCATTTTGGTCTCGCCCGTCATCCAGACAGTCTGGAACAAGCCCATGCGTCCCATCACCGGTAAGAGAATCCCCTGGGTCGGGTTGATCAACTGGTAGTGTACCCTCACGATGATCGGCTGCAGTGGAGCCTTCCCATTCGGTGTTTCGGGGGCGTCAACCACAAAGTGAGCCGGATCGGTGTTCAGTCCGGCGGCTTGTGCCTCGGCGGCAGTGACATTCCGGTAACTCTGATACTGCATCGCGCTCATGTCCGCGTGGGCAGAGGCATAGACTGCTCCCTCCCGAGACGCGTTCAGCACGGCGATGTAGGAGTAAAAGAGCATGGCCATCTCGAACAAGATCAAGACGATGATCAGCAAAAAGATCGCGCCAACGGTCATCTCCAACATGCTCTGGCCCTCTTCCTGCGGGGGGCGATGCTGGACCGTCTGGACATAATTCTGGCCTTTTTGGCGCATTGAGTTTCTCATGGCATTCCTTCGAACAAGCCGCTACAGGATTGAGTGCTGATCTCCGGACCAAGCGCGACAAGATAGGCGATACGATCCATGCAGCACTCCAGTCCATACGGTTCAAGATGCATTATACATCATGCTCTCGTATTTTGCAATAGTCTTGTGGTACCATGACAGGGCAACTGCATTTGGCTCCAAGATAGGAGCAACTCGCCTTTTGGCACTACTCCCGACAGGCGCCTTCAATCCAGTCCAGGAATGGCTCCGGTCGCTTGTGGTCCCGCTGAGTCACGCGGTGCTTATATGGCTTCTGTATGTGGTTGTCCCAAGTCGTGTGAAGCTGGAAGTCAGGTGCGCGGTTCAGTTCGAGGTTTGTTCTTGTCCATTCAAGAACAGAGCCCCACCGGAGTGGGGCTCTGCCATGTTGTTGACAAGGCTGATTGCTTCTGCGAGCTCGGTCTAGATGGCGTTGACGATAGTGCTGAACACGTTGCCAACAGCCGGACCGACCAGGATCAGGACGGCAATAACTACAATAGCCACCAGAACAAGAATCAAAGCATACTCAACCAAACCCTGTCCTTCTTCGCGCGGTAGAAACAGCATGTCTTTCACCTCCTTTCCTTTGAGTTTACTCCAAGCTTTAAGCCCCGCCATTATAGCCGAAGTTATGTTTTTTGACAATAGTACCTTCGTACTAAACTTTCAGGGCCTGAGCAAAGCTACGCTTGGGAGCTCTATCTGGGTTCTGCGGAACTCCACTCTACTAGTATACCGCTCGAGTTCTCAAAAGGATACGGGTATGTCAGAATTTACTCCAAAATTGGGACCTGAGGAGGTGCTATTCTACTGGCGCAACTGGAAGCTCGATGCGAATCTTGCTGCCCCGCCCGATGCGGCTTTCGAACAGAACCTGACCACCCATCATCTCTGTCCGCTCCTGGATAGTAGATAGCCCCAATCCTCTTCGCCGCTGAACGGGGTTCTGAACTTCGTCAATATCGAACCCACTCCCGTCGTCCTCCACCGAGGCGGCGATGGTCTCGTCCTGAAAATCGAGAGCCACCTTGACGTGTGTGGCGTTGGCGTGCATCTCTACGTTCGACAGCAGGTCCTGGATCATGCGAAAGAGGGCAACCTCGATGTGAGAGGGCAGCCGGGCCTCTCGGCCCATGACCGCAAAGTTGGTCGAAAGCTTGGCCTTTTCTTCAAAGGCCTGGATGTGTTGCTTTACGGCGGGCACAAGGCCCAGGTCGTCCAACATCATGGGCCGCAGGGCAACGATGAACTCGCGGATCTTTTGGAAGGTGATATTCACCGCATTCTTGAGGTTGCCGAGCTCCGCACGGGCCTGGATCGGATCGTTGTCAAAGAGGCGTTCGCAGATTTCGGCCTGCAACATCAGATTGGTCAGAGATTGGGCTGGACCATCGTGCATCTGCCGGGCCAGTCGGTGACGCTCCTTTTCCTGAGCCTCGATGACGCGCACAATGTCCCGCTGGCCGTCTGCGGGTGGGCTGCTGACCAGGTCGGCGACATCTGCCGGTGCGATCTGGCCGGCCAATGCGATGATCTGCAGCAGGCGCTGGCTCTGTTGCTGTAGTCCCTGCTGGCGATTCTGGAATTGCTCCAACTGCCCCCGCATCATGAAATGACGCATCTGGGCCTCGCCTGCTGCTGAGTAGAGCTCTTTGATGTCATCCCGGGGGTAGGTGTCAAGGTGAAGTTCCATCTGGCGCACGCGATTGCCGATCTGATTGTTGCGCTGAGCCAACTTCTCGACTTCGGTCGAGCTCTGCCGGATGAGAACGTCGATTTCTCTGAGTTCTCTTTGAATCTGGTCGTAATCCTTCTGGCTTTCCTGGATCAGGATTCTGAGCTGCTCGGCGCCAGTCAGGATGGGTTCCTCACTCGATATCTGCACGTATCCTCTCCTTGCCGTCAGAAACGGTGTGCAAGCAGGCGCACTCTATTTCAGGTCCTGGAGTCGTATCCAGCCCCTACGCAAGGCATAGATCGCAGCCTGGGTCCGATCGTTCACCGCCAGTTTGCGCAGGATGCTGGTCATGTGGTTCTTGACCGTCTGCCGGCTGATGCCCAATTCGTAGGCAATCTCCTTGTTGCTCTTTCCCTGGGCAATGTGCTGCAAGATCTCCATTTCGCGTGGAGACAGGGGGACAAGAAGTGTGCCCAAGTCATCGCCTTGCTCTCCTTCGACCTGGTCGAATTGCTCCAGCAGCCACTCGCCCACCTGCGGTTTCTCCAGCACCCGATCTTCGACGACGTAGCTGCCCTGGGCCACCAGACGGATGGATTCGATCAATCGGCGGGGACTGACGTCCTTGGGAAAGTAGGCCGAAGCTCCTGCACGGATGGCGTGAAAGACCTGCTGATCGTCGTGATAGGCGGTCAGCATGATGATGTTGATGTCAAGGAGTGTATCTTTGAGAGCTCGGGCAACCTGCAACCCGTTCATCCCGGGCAGATTGATGTCCAGCAACATGACGTTGGGGACCAGTTGCTTGGCCGATTCCAGTGCTTCCAGGCCGTCGTCGACCTCGGCGATCACATCCAGATCGTCCTCACTCTCCAGGACCCGCCGCAGGCCCTGGCGGAAGACCGGGTGGTCATCGACAAGCATGACTGTGATTGGGTGCATTGGTTTCTTTTCCTCCGCCTGCTACGCCGGAACGTCGGTGTGCGGCGATCTCGCTCAAGAAGGGAGTAGTTTGTTGCCCACTAGTATACCACAGAACCAGCCCCAGTACAATTCTCATGGTTGGTCTCTGCCAACTATCCGATAGACGCACATGTTCTCGTGGCCGGCGGCCCGGGTCCAGGCATAGTCTGTGCAGTGTACCTGCGAAAGCCTGGGATCGGCTGCCAGTTGCTTGTAGGTTGGTGAGAAATCGGCAAAGAATACGGCATAGGCTGCACCCTGTTGGATCATCCAGTCGATCAATTGTTCGCTGTCGGTCATAAAGGGAATCACCTGGGGGGTGATAAGACCAGCTAGATCCAGCAATGGCCTGTCGGTCAGGTAGCCGACAGCACCTATGTCGTGCACAGCAATGAGGTCAACGGGGGCTGTGTGTTCATTCAGCCAGTGGGCCGTGGCGACCATCTCGCGCTCGATAAAGCCCACGTCTTCGGCGAAGGCTTGGGCACCCCGCCCCCAAAAGAGTACTGCCAGAAGGGCGATTGTGGCAGCTAGCCCACGGCTCAGCACGCGCACCAGCAGGTGCGGGGATCGGGGACGCAGAATCAGGGCTGTTCCCCAGGCGCCATAGATGAGGAGCAGCGGGATGGTGGGCATCACGTAGCGACCGTGCTGGTAGTTCACCGGCAGCCGTAGTGCATAGACGGATAGAAAACCCAGCCACCATACCAGCGGCAGCATTGCCGGCCAGTCGCGGCGGCGCACAACTACATACACACCGTACAAGAAGCCGGGCAGCAGGAGCACCTGGGCACCGACCAGGGTCGGGCTAAACACCCACCAAAAGCGGAGTGGCAAGGGCCAGTCAACCTGGTATTCGGTCTGCTTGGCGTAAAACGTGTTCGGCAAAATCGAGCTCGAGGTCCGAAGATTGAAGACAAAGTAAGGGACGAGGATCACACCCAAGGCCAAGAGGGATACCGCGGCGGATAATAGGCGATCTCTGACTTGAACCCGGCTGGCTGGCCACGGATAGACTGCTAGGGCGGCGATCACCAACCCTGTGAGGGCGAGACCCTCGGGCCGGGTGATCGTAAGGATCCCTCCCAGCAGGCCGATGCCCACGGCGCTGACGATCGCCTGCTCCTTTTGCATGGTAACAGGGTCCAGGGGGGTTTGGCGGGCTGCCACCCGGCTGAAAAAGTACTCCAGCATGGCTAGCGAAAGGGCGCTGAACAGCATCGTCTCCATGCCCGAGGCGGCCGCCCAGACCAGGTGCCACTCCACGGCGCAAAAGAGCCCGGTCAGAAACGCGGTGACCAGCCTGGACGGTGTGAGCCGAAGGAACAGGCGGTAGGCCAGCCAGGCTGTGGCGGCGAGGCTTATGGCACCTAAAAGATAGGCCCACAACCGATAGTCCAGACCCAGCATATAGCCCACCGACAGGAGAAAGCTCCAGGCCAGTGAGGTAGAGCCAGCGCTGGGCTCACCCGGAAGGAAGGCCAACTGGCCGGTCTCGGCCAGATTGCGGGCGTAGGTCTGATGGATCCAGGCATCGTCCAATGGAAAACCTGAAAATCCCTGGCTATAGCCCCAGGCCAGGTAGCCACCGACGCTGAGTACGGCCAACAACGTGATAGAAAAAAGATGGAATCGTTTTGAATTTAACATAATAGCCTCAAGGCCGGGATCTGCAGGAGATCACCAATGCGATCAAAAGAAGCAGGGGGACGATGACCTGATCGATTGCCAGCCATCCCTGTTGTCGCACAGAAGGCCATAACAGCCAGGGAACGATCAACAGGTCTGCCCATGCGAGGGCCTGTCCCGTAAGGACCAAGGGCGTTCTCTTGCGTGGACTGGTGCTCAAGCGGTAGAGGGCGACGACGGCCGGCAACAGCAGAATGACCAGGTTGTAACTCCCGGTCTGCGGTACCACCAGTTGACTCACCACCACGGCCAGCGCAACGGGGAATGATACTTGCCCGCGTCCGCGCCAGGGCCATGATTCGAGGGCAAGGAAACCCAGCAATAGGGCGCTCACAAGTGCGTTGATCACCTGGCTGGTCGATGGAGGCAGCCAGGTCTCGGCCAGTGCGGTCACGGGAAACTGGGTGGTCGAGTAGCCCCGGTAGGCCTGCAGTTGCTGCCAGTAGTCGGCCATCCAGTTTCCGGAGAAAAGCCAGGAACCGATGAGCAGGACGGCCATCGCCCCGCCCAGCGCTAGGAACGTCCGCTTGCGCACTTGTGCAGGCAGGCTCACCAGCATTGCCAACGCCGGCAAGACAACGAGCTGGGGTTTGATGCTTGCGGCTGCCAGGGCCAGCCCCGCCAGGCCGCCTCGCCCTCGCTGGGCGGCCCACAGAGCGAGCGCCAGGAAAAAGAGCACCCAGATGGAGGTCTGTCCGAGGACGAGGGTGACCATCGTGTAGCGAAAGGTCATGGCCGCCAGACAGAGGAGGAGTAGACGCCAGCGCCCGACCTGCCAGCCGGTTGCCCGGATGGTGAGGATGACGGCCGCGACGACCAGGAACTGCTGGCCGGCGATCCAGAGCGAAGCAGAGAGCGAAAAGGGTATCAGGAGAAGGGGCAAGACCACAAAAGGCGCGTAGGCCGGATAGGCGTAGCCATGCTGGTTCTCGTCGGGCAAGGCCGGGCGACCATAGATGGCCTCCTGTATGCTTTGCATGACCGCCGGATCGTAGGGGTTTTGCTGTTGGAGCACAACCTCCCGACCACCCGCCCAGAAGGGGTAGTAGTCCAGGGCGTTGCCTAGTTTTTGCAGGTGAATTGTGTAGAGGGCGTAGGCATCCAAAAGCAGGAGAAGGACAAGCAGGGCTGCGACGGCGATCTTGGTCCAGGTTCTCCGGTGCCACATGACTCGGCCTGTCGCTATGCTCACGGTT
>JASFHU010000224.1:0-6972 GCA_050123055.1 Anaerolineae bacterium | reverse complement strand
TTCCTCGGCAGCAGCAGGGGCCTCGGTCGGCTCAGCAGCAGCAGGGGCCTCGGTCGGTTGGGCGGGGGCCTCGGTGGCCCCGCCACAAGCGGCGATCAACAGAACGGCTACCAACAGCATACTCATTAAACCAAACCACTTACTCTTCATCTTGCTTTCCTCCTTTACGGATAGAGATTGTTTTTGGCCATCGGCCAATACGTTCCATGAAACGGTCCTACCTCGTCCTGGTAATATCCCTCACCTCCTTTCCCAAGCTTGGCGATTCCTTCTACCAGTCAGCCAGGTGCTGCCTGTGGGACCGATCCCACAAGCAGCCAAACAAGCGGTCCAGACAATTCAGGACCCGATCTGCTCCATACTCTTTCTCTCCAGATACCAAAGGCATCAAGCAACCAACCGTGAGCCACAGGAGTCTCGGATTACGAGCTCCGTGGGTAGGATGACGCGCCGTGGGGGCTCTGCCCCATTCTTCAGGATGTCAATGAGCATCTCGACAGCCAGGACACCTGCTCGCTGGATCGATTGCCGGACGGTGGTCAGGGGGGGGTCGGCTGTTGCGGCCTGAGGCATGTCGTCAAAGCCGATCACGGCAACCTCTTCAGGCACACGTTTTCCGGCAACACGCAGAGCCCGCATAGCCCCCAGGGCCATCCCGTCCGAGGCGGCAAAGACCGCATCCGGCTCGTAAGGCAGTAGGCGCTGCATCGCCTCAAAGCTGCTCGTTTCCGTAAAGTCACCGTGGGCGATCAGACTTTCGTCAGCTGGAATCCGTCGCTCCTGGAGGGCATTCAGATAGCCCCTCGTTCGATCCTCAGCAGCCAGACTGGCCGAGGGCCCGCTGATGAGGGCGATCCGTCGACGGCCAAGGCGCACCAGGTGGGTCACCGCCATGTGGGCTCCGGTGACATTGTCGACTTCAACAAAGCTGACCCGGGGATCCTCGTGCCGGCCATGCATGACAAAGGGAACTTGGTTGGCAAGGAGTTGCGGGATCAAGGGATCGTCGCCTCGCGTGGCAGTAACAATGACGCCATCCAGGAGCTGGCGGCGCGAGATTCTGGCATAGAGCTTTGTTTCCTCTTCCAGACTATGAAACAGAAAAAGGGTCAAGGTATAGTCGTTGCTATTGCAGCCCTGGGAAATACCCTGCATCAGGCGGGGGAAGAAGGGATCCTCGAATAGGCTGTGGATGGCGAGGGGGATGACCAGACCGATGATGTCAGCTCTACGGCTGGATAGCGAGCGGGCGATGGGGTCAGGGTGGAAGCCGGTTTCGGCGACGACCTGCAACACCTGCTCACGCGCCTCTGGACTGACATTGGGGTGCTCGTTGAGCACCCGGGAAACGGTGGAACGTGAGACACCGGCCAGTTTCGCGATCTGTCTGATGGTCTGTTTCCCCTCTGTCATAGTTTCTCTGGAGAACTCCTCCACCCATATGTGGGACCGGTCCCAAGCTTGGTCGTATTCATTATAGATGCCCAACGTGAGGGTGGCTAGGAGTAAAACGAGATCGAGATGGACATTTCATAGAAAAAAGCGTGGGAGCGCCTGGGTGGAGTTCTGCCGCCCAGGCGCTCCCACAGTTTTCGAGCGAGTTATCGAAGGCAAGAATCAAGCCCGGCGATAGGCTTCGGGGGAGACGCCAACCTCACGCCGAAAGACGCGGCCAAAGTAGCCGCTGTCGTAAAAGCCGACTTCTAACGCGATTTCGGTGATGCTCTTGTCCGTGTCGGTGAGAAGCTGCCTGGCTTGTTTCACTCGATAGCGATTGAGGTAGGCGATGGGTGTCACGCCCGACTCTTTGCGGAAACAAGCCGTCAAATAGTCCTCACTAAGCGCGACGTGGCGCGCGAGGTCTGCACGGGAGATAGATTCGGCATAGTGTTCGTGAATATAGGCCATTGCCTGCCGCACCAGACGCTGTGCCTCGCCACTCAACTTGCGATTGCGTTCCAGAGCGCTGTCGACCTGCGCCAGCGTTTCTTCCGGGCTAAACAATCCCTTGCTCAACACCGTCGCTACGCCCCGGTTCAGGCGTGCCATCTCCTTTTCGGTCAGCACCTGTCCGGTCAACACGATCACGGGTATCTCGCGCGCGGTTTCCTCCTGCTGCATTGCTTCGAGCACACCGAAGCCGTCCAACTCGGGCATCATCAAATCCAAAACCACCAGGTCGATCTGCTCCCGCTGCAGATGTTCCAGTGCCTCGAAGCCGTTCCGTGCCGCCAACACTTGGTGGGATTGCGAATGGGCCTGCACGATCCGCGTGTGCATCTCCAACGTATCTGGATCATCATCGACAACCAGGATCTTCTTAACATCGTGCTTAGCGTCGGGCACCAGCCACTGTTGATCGAGGGCCCGCGTCAAATCGGCCACCTCTGCGGGCTTGGTCAGATAGTCAACCTCCAGCACCGATCCACCATCCGGAGACAAGCTGTAAAAAAGCACCGGCAGATCTTGCGTCCTTGGGTGGCCCTTGATCGAGTTCAGAACGCCCCAGCCTTGGACCGGTGCGGCACCCACATCCACCACGATGGCACCTGGTGGCGACAGCACCACCTGCGATCGCCAATCAGGGGTCTCATCGATGAATACCGTCTTTGCCTCCAAGCCATGCTCATCCAGGTACTCCTGCAGTCGCTGACCACCGCCCATCCGGTTGGTCAGCACCATTACGCTCTTCTCAGTGAGGGCCGGAATAGCAGACGGCGGAACCTGAGTTGCCAGCGGTTGAACAGTTGGTAGCGTGAAGGTAAAGGTGGAGCCGGTACCGTCCTCGCCAGAGGACTGTACACCGATCGTCCCACCGTGCATTTCGACGAGTCTTTTACAGATCGCCAATCCCAGGCCCAGGCCACCATAGCCGCGCGCCATGCTCCGTTCCGAGCGGCGGAACTCCTCAAAGATCGAGGCTTGCTCCTCGGGCGGAATCCCCAAGCCGGTGTCTCGTACCGCCACAGTCACAGAGTCAGGGCCGGATTCCAGCTCGAGGCGCACCTGACCCTGCGTCGTAAACTTGACAGCATTGCTGACCAGATTGAGTGTGACCTGGCGCAGGCGCGTCCGATCGCCTCGCACCCAGTGGCCGGATTCAGGCAACTCCGCGTGCCAGCCCAATCCCTTTTCGTAGGCCAACTGGCGCCCGGTTTCCGCCACCAGGCGCAGGGCTTCACCCAGGTCAACGAATTCGTTGGCCAAGCGCAGTTGGCCAGCATCGCTGCTGGCCAGATCCAGCACATCGCCGATCAAGGCACCGAGATGTTTTGCGTTAGCCTGAATCTGTTCCATATCCCGCCGAACCGGCTCGGGCAGTGGCCTGTCGCTTTCTTCGCTCTCCTGCATGAGAATCCCGCTCAGGCCCACGATCAGGTTCAACGGTGTGCGCAGCTCGTGACTCACCGTCGAAAGGAAACGGCTCTTTGATTCCATCGTTTCTTCGGCCAAACGACGACCTTGGTTGGCTTCCCGGTATAACTGGGCACTGTTGAGTGCCGTCGCCAATTGCTGCGTGATCGCGCCGTACAGATTGAGGCGTGCCGTATCGAACACGACGTAGCCTAGTTGGCCCCGCGGGCCAGTCAGCGGAAACAGAGCCAGGTCAAAAGGTTCATCCTCCGGCAACAAACCCTCGGGTGGAAAGTCACGGCTGGGAAAATGAAGCGCGTGCTCTTTGTGGTCCTGCTGAAACGACGTGACATCACGCAGTGTGGTCCAGGCGACCGGATCGTCGCCTTCTGCGCCGAACAGCGCGAGCCACGCGGTATGGATGCCCATATCCGGCAGATGCTGGGCCAACACTTCATAGACCTTTGTCTCATCGATGGCAGCGAGCAGGCGGGCCGTCAATGTACCCAGGCGGTTGAGTGTCCAGCGCTGGTCTACGCCCTGCTTGCGAACCTGTCGCTGCAAGCTCGCGCTGATGGTGATGCGGGCCTGATCCAACATCTCGCGCGCCAGGCCCAACGACGCTGGTGGCAGTCCATCGAGAGATTCGCTCAAGCGCGAAACGGCCGCCTGCCAGACGTGGGCCTCATCCCCACTGACCACCACCTGGCGGAGAACTGCCTGGAGGGTGTCCTCAAACCCTGATCGGTCAGCCTGCTCCAGGCTAGTGTAAAAGGCATTTACGAGACGCCGGCACAATGCCTCGATCTCAGCAGCGGGGAGGTATTGGGCATCGTTCAGAATTGGCGCGGCCATGATCTGCGGAAGTTGTTTGCGCCCGGCTGTTCGATCCGGTACCTGGGATTGGGAGGTGAGTACGCCAGGCGTGGCAGTGCGCTGGCCGCAACCGCACGATTCACGAGCTATCAGGCGCGTCTCAACCCGGACCGATTCAATGGCCCCGGCCTGGCCGGTGAGGTATCGATACAACGACTCCACCGCCCGATAGCCCATTCGCTGGAGAGAGATGCGCACACTGCTAAGCGCCGGTTCCTGGACGGCGCTCTCCGGACGGTCGTCAAATCCAATGACGGCCACGTCCTGGGGAGTTCTGCGTCCGGCCTCGCGGAGGGCTAGTATCGCACCCAAGGCCGACTCGTCGTTGCTGGTCAGAACAGCGGTCAAGGGCACGCCTGAAGCAAGGATCTGACGCATGGCGGCATAGCCGCCCCCGTATACATGGCGTCCCCAGGCTACCAGGTGCGGATCGGCATCCAGGCCCAGGGCCTCGACGGCACCGTGATAGGCCTGCAAACGCTCGCCGGTGTCGCCCTCCATGTCCTCCACGCTGCCGGCAATGAAGGCGATGCGCCGGTGCCCGTGTTCGACCAGGTGTCGCATGGCTTCTAGCACCCCGCTGCGATTGTCGGCCACGACCGAGGGACCGTCTTCTCCCGCCGCGACAAAGATCAGTGGATGCCCGGTTGCGCGCAGTTCCTGCACATAGCGCGACCGGGATTCGGAGTGTAAGGGATTTACGACGACGAGGCCACTGGTGTTCCAGGGGCCGACGGGCACAAAGTCTGATTCAGAAGAGACGAGCGGCCATGCCGCACGCAAGGACTCGCCCCGGCCCGTCCACGGTCCCATGCCGCACCCCAGTAGCAGGTTGCAGCCCAGGTCGTGTGCGGCCAGGTCAGCCCCACGAAAGATGGGATCGAGATAACTGAGGGGCGTCGGTGTCCAGGCAAACTGCCAGCCAGCCAACACCCCAATCGTCGGACGGCCCTGCCGGTATTTGCGTGACATCTGCTGCTCGCTCTCTATCTGGCGTCAAGCCCACTCACGCATAGCATACCCCAGGCAACCCGAAAAGTCAAACCAATCGCCTCTTCCCTTCAGTTGCTCTCCGGCAACAGGGCATCCAGCCATCCCCAGTCTCCAGAGTCAAAGGTGCACCCTCCGTCAGGCGCTCACCTTTATCCCTGGCAGCACGAAAGACGCGCACGACGATTTGGATTTGTTTATGGCGAGATCCCGCGGTTGAGCGATGGGAGATCGTTGCTGACCCCCTGTCACCTGCTCAGTCTGGAGGGGAGTACGTCATTGCGTTGCGACACTCGCGAGAGGAGCGCCGCAGTCAAAGCCTGTGCAGGGCCGTCTCGACTCAAACAGCCCAGCTCGCGTACGTTGATTGTTGTGACGCGGGCCGGAGCCGCTGGCTCCGGCCCGCACCGATTCAAGGATCACCTACCTTCGATCCCCTCGCCCAGGGAACGAATTTGTTGGCTAAGGGGCGCCCTCAAGCTCAAAAGAGCCGATATCACAGCCGGGGCCCTGCGGGCGGGCCACACCGCGCTGATCGGTTGCCGGGCAGACAGCGCTGTCAGCAGCATCCAAAGCCGGGCTGCCCGGCAGCAGCGCGTGGGTCTGCGTGGGACCGCCGTTGTCGGCCAGCACATCCAGTCCGCTGCTTACCCCAACCAGGTCGCCGGCGACCGGGAAGCAGGTCCCGTCGGTGAACAGGTTGCTGCCGGCGGAATTGATCGCAACTGCGCCGGCCCCGAAGGGCGCCAAGAAGCAGCCTTCGGTCAGGTTATCCGCGATGATGGTGTTGGCCAGGTTCAGGGTTGCGCTGCCGGGACCGAACGTGCCTACAAAGACCGCGGCCGGTCCCCCGGACGGCGCGAGATTATTTGCGACAGTGGTATTGGTCATGTTGACCTCGCCGTCGGTCAGGAAGAAAGCGCTTCCGTGCCAGGCAACAGATTGATTGCCGCTGAGGGTGCTGTTGGTGATATTGCCATTGCCCAACAGGCGCAGCCCGCCGCCAACGTTTGCAGCGATGTTGCCGCTGATGGTGCTGCGCTCGATCGTGACCTGCGTGTTGAAGAAGGCGTAAACGCCGCCCCCGTCATGGCCGCTGTTGTTGTTGACCACCGAGCTGTCCACCAGGTTGAGTGTAGAAAACTCGCCGTTGTAGATGCCAGCGCCGCCCTGCCAAAAGTCTCCAGCCGGGGTCGTCATGACATTGCTGGTGACAGCGACATGGTCCAGGGTCAGGTCGCCGTTGTTTAGTACGCCGCCAGCCAACTGGAAGCCGTAGCCGTTCTGCATGGTTATGTTTGCAAAGGTCGCCGTCACGCCGGGATCGACGATCAGGATGCGGTCAACACCGCCGCCGTCCAGGGCCAGCCCGGGAGCGTCGACAGCGTCCACAGTGACATTGCGAGGCGGAACCAGCGGGCCAGCCAGAGAGAGCACGCCGTTGGCCAGGCTGGGATCAAAGGTGATCGTCCCGCCCTCGGCGATATCCGCCAGCGCCTGGCGCAAGGAGCCGGCGCCGTGGTTATCCAGGTTGGTCACCGTGATTTCGGTCGGCGGCGGGATCAACTGCACGCGGACCTGGTCGAGCAGCATGGCGCCGCTGGAGGTGCCGCCTTCAGGCAGTTCAAAGCCGTAGCCCCAGACTTCCGTCAGGCCCAGGCCGTCATCCGGAGCGCCGTCAGGCTGATCAGCGGAGCGCACAAAGTCGCTGAAGGGAACAACGACCTGCTGCCAGCCGCTAAAGTTATCGAC
>JASFHU010000223.1:0-6986 GCA_050123055.1 Anaerolineae bacterium | reverse complement strand
AACTGCCTCTCGTCGTTTCCCTGGCCGACTGCAACCGCCATGACAGCGTCCACTGCCTCGCAACCCTCTATCGCGCTTGGGAAACCTTCGGCCTTTGCCCGCAAACCGCTTCTCTAGATGCGGCCCACGATGCGCTGGGCCTCTTTCGCCTGGCCACCCAGCGCTGGCATACGGCCCTCGTCGTACCCCTCAACCAGCGCAACAAGGACAACCTGCGCTACGCTGGTCCCTTGCGACTCGAGAAGGGCGTACCCATCTGCCAGGCTGGCTTGCCTATGAAGCATTGGGGCTTCTGCCCCGACCGCTTGCGCCTCAAATGGCGCTGCCCCTTGGCCGCCGCCAAGAAGACCCCAGACCTCACCACCTGTCCTCACTTCGCCCAGGACTGTTCTGACTCTGCCTACGGCCGCGTCGTCTACACCTATCCCAAGCAAAACTACCGCCTCCACACCCTCGTCCCCAGAGATAGCGACCTCTGGAACCTCCACAAGGACGCCCGCTCCTGTGCCGAACGCTCAGTCAAACGCAAGAAGAACGATTTCCATCTCCGCGAGACCCGCACCGCTGGCCGCGACCGCTGGTTCTTCCGCGTCATGCTCGCCGCCATGTGTCAGCACATTTGTGCTTGGCTTACTCACGCCGCCGACCGCTTGAATTGAACCGTCGACCGGCAGTCAATAACCTATGATCAGTGCTCTAGCCCAGTGACCTCGTCACCGTGGCTAGTATCCCCTGCCTTGTTAACGTTCCCTAAACCCTTCTCAGAGTTTCCTGGCCGCCTACAACGGCTGTCTACGGCGCTCCATCCTCGGAAACCTCTCTTCGCTCATCTCTCACTGCCACTGTTCACGACTTTCCGAGAGATCTCATATTTAGCGGGTAGAACGGACTGAATAGTCTCTTGTTTGGTCCCCCCTCCAAACAAGTGCCGCCGATTATACTCGATACCGCGAAAATTGTCAAGTGGCCAAAAAACGCCTTGTGACGCAAAGGACAAGACTTCCGAGGCTCGGTGCGCTGCCTCCAGCGCGGGCAGTGCGCTGGAACAAGACGTCGCAAACCTCGGAAGTCGGTCCGGGCGTCCAGGCGAGGCCGCTACTCTTGCAACCGTTTCAGCTCTTCCTCCACGAGCACCCGGCGCAGCATCTTGCCCACCATGGTCTTGGGCAGCTCGTCGCGGAACTCGACGAACTTGGGAACCTTGTAGTAGGCTAGGTTTTCGCGGCAATAGTCGACAATCTCCTCTTCGGTGGCCGTCTCACCTGGCTTCAAGACAACGTAGGCCTTCACCCGCTCCCCCCGTTCCGTGCCCAGCGGCACGCCGGCTACGGCGACCTCCAGAATCTTGGGGTGCTCGTATAGCACGTCCTCTACCTCGCGCGGATAGATGTTGTAGCCGCCGGTGCCGAGGATCATGTCCTTCTTGCGGTCCACGATCTGGAAAAACCCATCGGCCTCCATGCGGGCGATGTCGCCGGTGTGCAGCCAGCCAGCGCGCAGGGTGTTGGCCGTCTCGGTGGGCATGTTCCAGTAGCCCTTCATGACCTGCGGACCCCGAATGCACAGTTCGCCAATTTCGCCGACCCCCAGGATCTTTTCGCCGGTGTCGAGATCTTTGATCGCCGCCTCGGTGTCGGGGACGGGCAGGCCGATCCAGCTTCCCTCTTTGCGCTTGCCATAGATGGGATTGCAGTGAGTGACCGGCGACGCCTCGCTCAGGCCATAGCCCTCCACCAGCTTGCCCCCGGTCAGCCTCTCAAAGCCTTCCTGGACCTCGGGCGGTAGCCCGGCGGCACCGCTGAGGCAGGCCCGGATGGTGGACACGTCGTATTTGCCAATCTCTGGGTGGTTGGTGACCGCGACGTACAGCGCCGGTACGCCGGGATAGAGGGTTGGCTTGTGCTTGTTGATCGACTTGAGTACGTGATCCAGGATGCGTGGGTCGGGGATGAGGATCATTGTGCCGCCGAGGTGGATGGTATGATTCATGCACACGGTCATGCTGTAGCTGTGGTAGAGGGGCAGGGCGGTCATCATGACTTCTTTTCCCTCTTTGGAGTCCCACATCCACCATCGAGCCTGGAGGGCGTTGGCGACAACATTGCGGTGGGTCAGTTGGGCGCCCTTCGAGACGCCGGTAGTGCCGCCGGTGTACATGAGCACCGCGGTGTCGGCTGGCAGCACCTCAACCGGCTCGGGTTTGGCCGGCGCCTGGGCCAGGAGGTCCTGGAACCAGTAGGTATCGGCGTCGCCAGAGATATCCTGGAAGTGGCCCTCTTTCTTTTCTGTGGCCACGGTGAACAGGAACTTGAGCAGGCCGGGAAAGTACTCCTTGATGTTGGCCACGATCACATGTTCCACCGCAGTCTTTTCGCGTACCTCTTTCACGACTGGGTAGGTGAGGCTGAGGGTAACCACGACTTTGGCCCCCGAATCGTTAAACTGGTGTTCCAGCTCCCGAGCCACGTATTGGGGGTTGCAGGGCACGACGATGCCGCCGGCCATAAGCGTCCCATAATAGGCGATGACGAACTGGGGGCAGTTGACCAGATGGATGGCCACCCGGTCACCCTTTTCAACGCCCAGTTTCTGCAGCGCGGCGGAGAAACTCTCGGCCAGCTCCAGAACCTGCCCGTAGGTCATTGGGGCATCCATGAGGGCGTTGCCCAGGGGTCCCACCACGTTGCCAAAGATCAGTGCGGTCTTGCTGGGATACTTGGCGGCTGCGTCCAGCAGGAACTGGTGCAGAGGGGTCTTGGGATAGTCGATGGTGGTAGGGACTCCAGAGTCGTACTCGCTGAGCCAGGGTTTCTCCATTATATCCTCCTCTGTCAGGCGGTTGCTTTGTCCCGCTCCATTGGAACGGGCGCAGGCTCGGTGCTCACTCAAAAGTATACAGAAGAGTCACTACTTTGTCAAGTAACGACTCTTCAAGTTGACGTAACTAGACCTGTGTCGAGCCGCGGCCTAGTCTGAGATGGCTGGCTCGTCGGGATTCTTCTCGTGAGCCTCACCGGTCGGCTCTTCTGTGAGCTCAGGCAAGGAGGCTTCGGCCAGGTAGGACTGGACGAGCCGCAGTCCGGAAAAATGGCCGAGGGTCAGGTAGGTGATGGGCAGCTCGCGGCCAAGCACCTGGCGACGAATGCGGCGGGCTGAGAGTCCCTGATCCGCCAGGTCGCGGATGCGCTCGCCCAATTCCTCCAAATAAGCGATTTTGTCCTTCAGGTGTTTGGTGCCATCGGTCCGCACGGTGCCGCTCCCCGAAAAGATCATCTGGACGGGAAGTTCGGCGAGCTTTTTCAGGGAAGCGATGATCCCGTGGATGTCGTATCCCTGGCGCAGGGCTCGGTCCTGGCCGCCGATGTAGGCGTCGCCGGAGAAGAGCCAGCCCCGCTCCGGCTCAAAGAGGCAGATATGGTCAGGACTATGTCCGGGGGTATGGATGACCTGGAAGCAATAGTTCTCTGTCTCGACCCACTCATTGACAGGCGCTCCATGGGAGGGTTGCGGCCAGCCCCAGAATAGGCGGCGGTAGGGCTGCAAAGGCTGCAGTTTTGGGTCTTGCAGAATGGGTAGTGCGTCGGGGTGGGCCAGAACTTGGCAGCCAAAGAGATCCCCAACAGCGGCATTGGCACCGATGTGGTCCTCATGACTATGGGTGTTGACTACCTGGCCCACGTGCAAGTCTTTGAGTGTGGCGCTGAATTGGGGGGCAGTGTGAGCGCAACCGGTGTCAACCAGGAGCCCATCCACCCAGTAGGCGGCCGTAAAGTAGAACGCTTTGCCCAGCAACGTCCTGGCCAAGTGCAGCTTGATCACCTGTGGGGCATCGGTGACGCGCTTTACACGGATCATGGATCACTCCCCCAACGATGAGGGGCCAGCGATCGGGGTTTTTTGTTCACACCTCGAAGCTGGGTCATGGGCTCTGTTCCTCTGATTCCTCCAGGATGCGCAGCATGTCCTGGGGCAGGCGGCGTGCCTGGCCCTCCCGGTCCATGCAGATGTGTTTGGTCCACCCGCTGACGAGGCGTCTCTGTGTGGTCTCGTGGCTGACCTGATAACCGAGGGTGACACTCCGGCTGTGCACCTCTTTCAGCCACGTATGAACTACGACGAGATCGCCGTAGCGGGCCGGGGCGTGATAGCGAGCATGTGCCTCGGAGACCGGGAGAAAGTAGCCCTGCTCCTCCCACTTTACATAGTCCTGCCCGCAGACACGAAAGCACTCGCCACGTCCCGCCTCGAACCAGATGAAATAGTTGGCGTGGTAGACGACGCCCATGGCGTCTGTCTCGGCGTAACGGACACGGAGTCTTGTCTCGACGGCGCCTTCAGGGTGCATGTCTTGACCTCGCTAAGGTTCAGGTGTCCAGCCCGGCCTGCTCCATCATCCGCCTGATAGCCCGTCCGAGGCGCCTGATGCCCTCTTTGATGGTGTCTGGTGGGGAATAGGAAAAGTTGAGCCTCATGCAGCAGTGACCGTCGCTCCCTTCGGGGTAGAAGGCATGGCCAGGTACAAAGGCGACTTTTTCTTCGACGGCAATCTCGAGCAAGTTTTCTGCGTTCAGGCACTCGGGCAATCTGACCCAGAGAAATAGGCCGCCTTGCGGGCGGGTCCAGGTCACCCCCGCGGGAAAGTGTTCCTCCATGGCCTTCAGCATCGTATCCCGGCGTTCGCGGTAGATGGGCCGGATCTTGCGGACGTGAGCGCGGATCAGGCCCCGCTGGCAGATATCGTAGGTCAGGTATTGTATCAGGCTGCTGGTGTGCAGGTCGGCGCCCTGCTTGGCTTGAACGAGCTTGGCTATCACCGCTTCAGGTGCCACGATCCAGCCCAGCCGCAAACTCGGGGCCAGGGTTTTGGAGAAGGTGCTCATATAGATAACGTTCTCTTTGTGCAGGGCGCAGATGGGGATGATGTCCTCGCCCTCAAAGCGCAGCTCACCGTAGGGATCATCTTCGATGACAAAGGCCCCGTGCTTGGCGGCCAGTTCCACCACCCGATAGCGGCGCTCCAGCGGCAGGGTGGTACCGGCTGGATTCTGGAAGTTGGGAAGTACGTAGATGAATTTGACCCCCGGATTGGCTGTCAGTGCCCTCTCCAGTTCATCCATGCGCATGCCGTCATCATCCAGAGGGACGGTCACGTACTGCGGACCGTAGACGTTCCAGGCCTGGATAGCGCCCAGGTAGGTGGGGCTGCCGACGACGATCTTGTCACCCTCGCCGATCAAGATCCGGCCGATGAGATCTAAGGCCTGTTGCGAGCCATTGGTGAACAGAACGTTGCGCCTTCCGGCGGGCAGTTCGTATCTGTGCATGGCCTCGACAACCCAGTCCTTGAGGGGGGGAAAGCCCTCGGTAGGACCATACTGGAGGGCACGCTCGGCGTCGTGCCCGAGGACCCAGGCGCAGGCATCTTGAAAGTCGCGCACCGGAAAGACTTCTGGCGCAGGCAAGCCCCCGGCAAATGAGATGACGTCGGGCATCATGGTGAACTTGAGCAATTCGCGGATGATAGAGCTTTTCATGCGTTCTGTCCGCTTAGCCAGGACTGTGGACCACTCGGTGGTGTACTGTCCATCGAACTCACTTTGAATTCCCATTCGAAAACCTCCTCGTTTTCTGTTGGTCAGGGTAAACGCCATCCGAAATGAAAAAGGCTTGACCCGGTTGAACCATCTGTTGGCGGGTCAAGCCTGGAGGTATAGCCTCCCGGCATAAACAAGCTCCCTAGATTGGGGTAAAAGGTGGTACGAAACCCGGGGAAGCGCCTGGCCCATAGGCATCTCGCACGAGCCAGCGACCCGACTCGTCTCTGGTTCAGCAACTCGCTACCTTTGCGCCGACGGCCGGTCCACGGGTGGCTCAGGCCGCCAGTTGTGCAGGCCATGACTGCCGCCATCACTGCGACACCCTTTCTCTATCTTACAGAGCAGGGGAATTATACAATGGTTTTGGGCACAGATCAACTCTCATCCCCGATTAGGTGCGGCAGGACGGGCAGCCGCTGGGTCAGGTTGGGTCAGTAAGGTTGGGGACTTTTACCTTGGCCAGTACTTGCTGTATGTCTTCGATGCGTCGGATGGTATAGTCGACGCTATTGTTACCGGCCTGGCTGCCATCCCCGACCAATACAGTGGTCATACCCAAGTCCTTGGCTGGCACCAAGTTGCGGACATTGTCCTCGACGAGCAGGCACTGCCCGGGCTGGACATCAAGGAGCTGGCAGATACGGCGGTAGGCCACGGCGTGCGGCTTGCTCTCATAGTCCATGTCACGGATGTCCACAATCTGTCCAAAGTGTCGCCGGATGCCCAGAACGGCCAATACCGCCTCTGCGTGTTCGCGTGAGGCGTTGGTAAAGATGATCTTTTCCTGGGGGAGAGAGGCCAGCACGGCATCCAGCTCGGGATTGGGCCTTAGGAACTGGTCCAGCGGGATGTCGTGAACATACTGCAGGAACTCGTCCGGATCGATGTGCTGATTGACCTGGAGACCACGCATGGTAGTACCGTAGGTCTGGAAGTAGCGCTGTCTCAGGGCATCTGCCTCTTTGAGGGAGAGATTGAACTTCTCTTGCATATAGCTAAGCATCAGGGTCCGAATCTGGTCCATGATGCCCGCCTGGCGGGGGTAGAGGGTGTCATCTAGATCGAAAAGAATTGTGTTGATCATGGTACGTCATGCACCGCAGTGTGATTTGAATTCATCTCCGAGATCTTTCTCAGTACCTTGTGTATAGAATGCACTCGCGGTCTCTGTAGGTTTGCACTGGTTCATACCGATCAGAGGCTCGAAGCAGGCGTAAAAGATCGGGGTTGCAGGCAAGCACGTAGCCAGGTACATAGATTTCGATGGCTCTGGTTAAGGTCTCAGCGCGGCTGTGCTCCAAGAAGGGCTGGAGTTCTGGACTGACGAGACCAAGAAGGTCAACGATCCTCATGTCCACGTAGTAGCCGAGGATGCCTATCTCCTCGGCA
>JASFHU010000222.1:0-6991 GCA_050123055.1 Anaerolineae bacterium | reverse complement strand
CGGTGTATTCGTCTTGACTTGTAACGCCTGCATGAGGCCACCTGGCTTGAGACCGAATTCCAGGTCGGGGCTGAGAGTTTGGGTCTCAGCCCTATCCATCTTGCCATACAGTGCATTTCTTGGTGGCTTTGTGTTTATTGACTATGCATGATGAAATCCAGCATGATTTCGGCAACCTTCTCATGCTGCTCGGCTAAGCTTATTGAGGCCACAACATCACCTTTCTGGGGGCCATAATCGCCAAATTGAGCATGGCTGGCGCCTTCAATGCCAACAAATACAGTGTTTGCTGGCAACAGGTGTCTCTTGTCATTCAAGTTGTCGGTGTTCGGAGAATCATTCGTGGTACCGAAGACGGAAAGTGCAGATATGGCGTTATCTGACAGGTCAGCACTGTCGGGTGGATAGGAATCCCAGAATGCGATTGCATCTATCCTGGTTGGGTTGTTCTCCGCAAATATGGCTGCTGAGGCGCCCCCCAAAGAATGGCCAGCAAGGATCCAGGTAGAAATGTGCGGATAATCGTCAATCACGGCATTAGCAGCACCTGTATCCAATATTGCCAAGTTCAAAGGCATGGGGGTGATAACGACGAGTACCCCTTCTTCTGCAATTTTGCGCAGAATAGGTGCGTAGGCGGTTGGTTCTACCAAGCCGCCTGGGTAGAAAATCAATCCGGTCTCCGTCTTCTCTGCGGGTGTAAATGCGATGTAATTGTCTTGTGTTATTGTTACCCTGTCCGTTGATTCAAGTGTGGACAATGCCACAGCTCTTGCAGGGTACGTTCCTGTTTTTGCCCAAACCAGCACCCCCAAGACACCAATAATGACTATCGAAACGAAACCAATGAATGCAAATTGTATGATTCTTTTCACTTTCATACTCACTCCTTAGTGATTTCGCAAGGGAATCTTGTTATCGAAACCCCACTTATCCTTTCGCTCCTGTTTCCGGCGTGCTCAAAGCTGCGGCCTGGCCGTCGACGACCTAGTGCACGGCACCCTCGAGATTCAGGTGGTGCGGGAATAGCCCGGTTTAGGCCGCCAGCAGCAGCCCGACCGCCATCAACACCGGGGTCACGATGTTGAGCAGGACGTTGAAGCCCATACTGCGCATCAGCTTGGGAATATCGTCGGCGTAGCGATAGGCGTCTAGTGTGGCGATCACGGCCAGGGGCAAGGTCAGCAACCCCAGCAGGCTGAGGGCTGGCAAATAACCGAGCCAAACGCCGACGATCATCGACAAGTAGGTTGCCACCAGAATTAGCCCAAAGAGGATGCTGCACGTTCGCCGGCCCAGGAGAATGGGCAGATTTCGCCTGCCCACGGACTTGTCGGCCTCTACGTCCGGGAACTGGTTCAGGAGCAGCAGGTTGTTTCCCAGGAAAAAGGGAACGAGCGAGGCAAAAAAGGCCGTCCGGGTAAACTCACCGGTCAGGACAAAGTAGGTACCCGTTACCATGAGCAGCCCAAACCCCAGGCCAGTGACGATCAGGGAAATCAGCGGCAGGCGCGTGATCCAGTTCGTGTACACCACAATGACCAACAGCCCGAGCAGGCCCAGCGGCAAGATGGGCCACCCCCTGACCAGGAAAAAATAGAGACCGATCAGGGCTGTAATGGCCAGACTGACCACGGCAATGTTCCGGGCAAGGGGCGCCAAATCGGGCCGGTCTCGCAACGTTCCGCTCCCACCGCTGAAAGGTGTTTGCTCGCTCACGAGATCCAGACCACTCCTGAAATCCAAATACTCATTCAGCGAATTGACGCTTATGTGCGCCAAGACCGCGCCCACAAAGGCCAGGATCAGGTAGAAAGCATTGATCTTGCCGTGTGTCCAGACGGCAGCGCCTGTGGCCAGCAGGACGCAAGCCACATCCAGGTACAAAAAATCGGCGCGCATCAGGCCGAGCCACAGTTTCAAATCCTTCATGGGTTCCCCCTCTAAGCCTTTTCAGCACGGTTGCCGGTGGGGTCGAATTGTACCACGGAATCCGGCTTCCCGCAAACTGCTTGCCCGCAGCTTGGCATGATGCAGAGTGTGCCGGCCATCATCCTCTCCAGCCGCTGAGTAGGAGACAACCCTGCCGTTGCCACGAGTGAGGCCTTTCCTTTGCACCATCCAAGCTTTTATGATATAATGCTTTCCATGTTGGGTGCCCAACACCGGTCTAGCGTAGACTCCCAACCCCGTTGGGGGCGGACGCTCATCCTTTTGCACACTTGGGGCTGGTCCAATCCGATCCGAGCGGACCACGCTCCTGGGTACCGAGAGAGCCGGATGGCCGTTTGGGCTTGACCATACCTACAACTTGCATTCGAGACCAACGAGTCTTTGCAGTCGATGACGGACAGGAAAAATCCCTGGAGCAAAAAGGGGGGCGTATGCGTGCCATTCGTAGCTTACCTCTTGCGTGGCGGCTGATCGCGGGCGGAGCACTCGTCGTGCTCGTGCTGGTTGGGACCTATTTGATCTTTGCCTCCAGCTCCCGAGCCGCGCCGCAGCAGCCCATCGATTTCAACCATCAGGTGATGGTCCAGGTAGGCATCCAGTGCGTGTACTGCCACAACGCGGCGATCCGGTCGCCGGCAGCGGGCATTCCCAGCATGCAAATGTGCATGGGCTGCCACCAAGTGATCGCCACCGACAATCCAGGAGTGCAAGCGCTGGCTGGCTACTGGGAGCGCCAGGAGGCAATCCCCTGGGTCCGCATCTACCGCGTGCCGCGCTTTGTCTTTTTCAACCACAGTGTGCACGTCAATGCCGCTGAGTTGAACTGTGAGCGCTGCCATGGCGATGTAGGCAACATGGTGGAGACCTACGCAGTGGTGGACATGAATATGGGTTGGTGCCTCAACTGCCATAACCAACAACCGCGCGCTGCGGAGCTGAAAGACTGCATTGTATGTCATAGATAGGAGGCCCGCATGACCCAAAAGATCACACGCCGCAATTTCCTCAAGCTCGGGGCAGCGGGTGCTGCGACGGCCGTCATGGCTGGCTGCCAGTCACCGCGCCCCTGGGTCGTCCTGGCACCCTATGTACGCCCACCGGAGCAGCAATTGGCGGGCGTCGCCACCTGGTATGCCAGCACCTGCCGCCAGTGCCCAGCGGGATGCGGCATTGTGGCCCGGATCATGAACGGCCGGGCGCTCAAGCTCGAGGGCAATCCCGAGCACCCCCTCAACCAGGGCAAACTGTGTGCCCGGGGCCAGGCGGGTCTTCAGGTGTTGTACAATCCCGACCGTATCACGGGACCGGTCCAGCAGCCCCAGCGCGGCACGCGTACGTACCAGCCATTGGCCTGGGAAGCGGGAATCAATACCCTCTATGAAAGACTGAGCACAGCCGGGGAGAAGGTGGCCGTCTGGGTGAATTCCACTGTCTCTGGCCATCTGCTTGACCTGTTCGGGCGCTTCAACGCCGCAGTCGGCGCCCCGGCTCCCCTGGTCTATGATATGTACACGGGCATTCATAGCTACCGCTTGCTGGCCGACGTGAGCCAGGAGCTTTTTGGCCAGGCTGCCCTGCCAATCTACAAGCTGTCCCAAGCCGATGTGATCCTATCTTTTGGTGCTGATTTTTTGGGCACCTGGCTGTCGGCAGTGCGCTATGGGATGGAGTTCGGACAGTTCCGTGGCCAGTCGCTGGGCAAGCGGGGTTATCTGGTGCACCTGGAGCCACGGATGACGGCCAGTGCCGTTGTGGCCGACCACTGGGTGCCGATCCGTGCCGGCACCGAGGGCCTGGTGGCCGGAGCCCTGACGCGGATCATCGCCGACGAGGCGCTCGGCCCCGCAGAGTGGGTTGGACGAGCCCAATCCCTGACCAGTGACCTCGATGTGGGCAGCGTGGCTCTTGCCAGTGGCCTCTCCGCTGAAGAGCTGATGCACCTGGCCCACAGCTTTGCCTCGGCGGAGCACCCTGTGGCCATTCCAGGCGCTGCGCTGACCGGGATGGATAACGGCACCGAGGCGCTGGCCGCCGTGCAGGGGCTGAACTTGGTTGCTGGCTCGGCCGGAAGCCCCTGGGGCCTGACCCTCTCCCCGCCATCGCCCTCGGAGGCCATCATTGCTCCTGAGCCTGCGCCCTACTCTGACGTACAAGCTCTCATCGAGCAAATGCGTGCTGGACAGATCGAGGTGTTGATGGTCCACGGCGCCAATCCCGCCTACGACCTGCCGGAACAAGAGGGCTTCCTGGATGCCCTGGCGAACGTGCCATTCGTCGTATCCTTCGCCCCCATGGTGGATGAGACCGCCGTATGGGCCGACCTGATACTGCCGGACCGCGCCTACCTCGAAGGCTGGGGCTATGCGCTGGCCTCGCCTGGCTTTGACCTGCCGGTGGTCAGCAGCCAGCAGCCGGTGGTCACCCCGGTCTTTGATTCCCGTTCTACCGCCGACATCCTGTTGACGGTCGCCAAGGGGATCCCTGCCGCTGCCCAGGCGCTGTCCTGGCCCCACGAAGTCGCCTTCCTGACGGAGACGATCGGCCAGTTGGGGCCCGGGGCCGCGGCCGGGTCAGGCACCGAAGTACTGTTCTCGAGATTTCAGCAGAGCGGTGGGTGGTGGCCCGCCTCGCCGCCAGACGTGGCTGCGCCATCGCCTGTTTCTGTGTCGACGTTAGAGGTGACGCCGCCGGCCTACCAGGGCAGTGAGGAAGAGTACCCCTACTTTCTCTACCTCTATCCCTCAACCCTGCTCGGCGATGGGCGGGGGGCAAGCCAGCCCTGGCTGCAGGGCTCGCCTGATCCCATGACGACCATTTCCTGGCAGACCTGGGTCGAGTTGCACCCCGAAACGGCGGAAAAGCTGGGGGTCAGAGACGGTGATATGGTAAGCGTCACATCCCCTGAAGGCGAACTGGAGGCGCCGGTATACGTCTACCCGGCCATCCGTCCCGACACCGTGGCCATTCCCTTCGGACAGGGGCATACCGACTGCGGGCGCTACGCGCGGGATCGGGGTGGCAATCCAATGTCCTTGGTTGGCACCCGGACCGACGCGACTGGCAGCAGCCTGACCTGGGCGAACCTTCGCGTCAATGTCCGGCCTACGGGGGAGCGGCTGGCCCTTGCCCTATTTGAGTCCAAGGTGGGGGTAACGGAAGGCTTTCTCAACCACGAGTTTCCTGAGTAGGCGTCGAGCCCGGAGTCCTGCCGGAGCCTGGCCCGCAGGGAAGGATGATCAACGATGGAAGAATCAAAGCGCAAATGGACCATGGTCATCGACCTCGACAAGTGTAGCGGTTGTGCCGCTTGTGTGGTTGCCTGCCATGCCGAGAACAACGTCCCGATCGTCACCGACGGGGAGGTGGCGCGTGGCCGCGGCCAGCACTGGATCCGGATCGAGCGCTACTGGGTGGGCGAGTACCCCCATCTGCAAGCGCGCTTCATTCCCATGTTGTGCCAACACTGTGACAACGCGCCATGCGAGCCGGTTTGCCCCGTGTACGCCAGCGTACACAGCGAGAAGGAGGGCTTGAACCTCCAAGTCTACAATCGCTGCGTCGGCACGCGCTACTGTGCCAACAACTGCCCCTACAAGGTGCGGTTTTTTAACTGGTACGATCCTGTTTTCACCGAACCACAGGAGCAGCAACTGAATCCCGATGTGACCGTGCGGAGTGCGGGGGTCATGGAAAAGTGTACCTTCTGCGTGCAGCGCATCCGGCGCGCGGAGACTGCGGCACTGGCCCAAGGGCAGCCCTTGCACGACGGCGATGTGGTTCCTGCCTGCGTGCAGACCTGCCCGACGGGGGCCCTGGTCTTTGGCGACGAGCATGATCCAGAGAGCCAGGTGGCCAAGCTCCTTGAGCCGAACGCCCGCAAATTCCGGCTTTTGGAGCACCTGGGAACATCGCCATCCGTATACTACCTGAAAGGGGGAGCTTCCCGTGTCGACGCATGAGACAGAATACCCCGTTTGGCGGCGGCCACTGCCAGAGGAGGAAGACCTAGCCGAACAGGCCGAGCACCTCAGGCGCCGGCACCTGTTGCTGGATCCCAGATTCCCCTGGGAGATGAACGACGATGTCCTGCGCCCTATGTACCGCACCGGCGGCAGATTTTGGGTCCTCTTTGTGGCCCTGTTCGGACTGGTGATGATGGGAGTTGTGACCTGGGGCGCCCAGATCTACTGGGGTCTGGGCATCACTGGCCTGAACCGTCCCATCAGCTGGGGGCTGTTTCTGGTCAACACCGTCTATTTCATCGGGATCGGCCACGCAGGCACCTTCATCTCGGCCGCCTTGCGCGTGCTCAAGGTGGAGTGGCGGCGGCCGATCAGCCGCGCGGCAGAGACCGTGACGATCTTTGCCCTGGGGGCGGCGGGTCTGTCCATCTTTATGCACCTGGGCCGGCTGTGGAAGGCCTACTGGATGCTGCCCTATCCCAACCAGCGCCAACTCTGGCCGAACTTCCGTTCGCCACTGATGTGGGACTTTATGGCCATTCTAACCTACTTGACCGGCAGCCTCCTCTTTGTCTATCTGGGATTACTGCCCGACCTGGCCATGGCCCGCGATCACACCCGGGGTTGGCGGCACCGATTCTACTCCATCCTCTCGATTGGCTGGCGCGGTACTGAAAAAGAGTGGGCCTACCACGAGACCAGCCTGAACATCTTTAGCTACGTCATCATCCCGGTCATGTTCTCGGTTCACACCATTGTCTCTTGGGATTTTGCCATGGCGCTCCAGCCGGGTTGGAACAGCACGATCTTTGGCCCATACTTTATCATCGGCGCTCTCTACTCCGGCGTGGCAGCAGTGATCATCGTCATGGCCATTATCCGGAAAGCAATGAGGCTGCAGTACTTTTTGCGCGAAGAGCATTTCCGAGGCATGGGCATGTTCCTCCTGCTCCTGACCTTCGCCTGGGCCTACTTCTACTTCAGCGACTATATCGTCCCCTGGTACAACGGGGAACCGGTCATGATGGTTGTCTTCGATCTCCTCCACCGGGGTTGGGCATCGCCCTTGTGGTTCC
>JASFHU010000221.1:0-7028 GCA_050123055.1 Anaerolineae bacterium | reverse complement strand
GAGGGTAGGCCTGATCCAGTTTGCGACCGGGGTCAACAACATGGTCTACCTGGACGAGTTGGGCAACAACCGCGCCGCCCTGGAGATGGCGGTAGACGGGCTGGTGGCCGAGGGCGACACCGCTCTGCTGGACGGCGTCTACGAGGCGCAGCGACGCCTGCAGGACCTGGGCGATACGGAGCGGATCAACGCCATTGTGGTCATGACCGACGGCCGGGAGAACAATTCCCGGGTCAGCTTGCGCCGGCTGGTGAGCGAGCTCAGCACGGGTTCGCCCGTCCCGGTGGTCGTTTTTGCCATCGCCTACGGCGAGGACGCAGATATGGGCACCCTAGAGATGATCGCCGAACCGACGGGCGGTCAGGTGCGGCGCGGAGATCCCGAAACAATCCGGGACCTCTACAAGATCCTGTCGACATACTTTTAGACCATGGCCAAGAGCAGCTTTCAAGAGGAATTGGAGCAAAAGGCCGGCCGGGCCATCCTCATCCGGTCTGTGTATCGCTGGGAGAGCGCGGTCATCATCGCGCTGACGATAAGCCTGGCCCTATTGACTCTGAGCGGCGTGATCCCGGCCCTGTTTGGCGTCTTTCAGTGGTGGTTCTGGCTCATCCTGGGGGCACTGGGCGAGATCGGCCTGGTTTGGAGCAGCATCAGAGACCCCGAGTTCCGGGCCAAAGCCGTGTCGGACATGTTCCGCGAAAAGTTCAAGCCCCGGGAGATCAAGAACAAGGGGCTGCGCCAACGGGTGGAAAAGGCGTTGGAGTATCGGGAGCGGATCGACGAGGTGATTGAAAAGAGCCGGGAAGGTGTGATGCGCGACCACATGAGGGACGTGAGCCAGGGCATCACCCGCTGGATGGAGAACGTGTTCCGCCTGGCCAAACGGCTGGATGCCTACCTGGCCGACGACGTGCTGCACAAGGACCGAAAGTCGGTGGAGCCAGAGATCGAGACACTCAAAAAACGGCTGGCCCTGGAGGACGACGACACGGTCAAGCGCCAGATCAGCCAGACCATCGCTCAGAAGCAGATCCAGCGGGACAACCTGCACAAGTTGCAGAACGTCATGGAGCAAGCCCAATTCCAACTGGAAAGCACCATCACTGCCATGGGCACCGTCTACTCGCAGATCATGATCCTCGGGTCGCGGGATGTGGCTTCGGGCCGGGCTCAGCGCCTGGGACAGGACATTGCCGACCAGGTCCAGGCACTGCAGGATGTGGTAGAAACGATGGACGAGGTGTACCATGCCGGCGCCGACCCGCTGGGATTGGGACTGAGCGCTCCTGGTGTGGCCTCTGCCAGCGTGCCCGTCGCCGGGACAGCCAGCAGCGGAAAGCAGGCCGGCAGGAGACGAGCCGGGAACTGACAATCCTCTGAAGTTGAAGAACTGAGATGGGATGGAGCGTATGAAGGGAACGATTCGATCGATTTTTATGCTGCTCGTCATTGGCAGCTTGCTGATCGCTGCCTGCGGCGGGCCCGAGGAACCAACCGAGGGTGAAGTGATCGTCTACGTCGCTGCGCCGTTGTCAGGTTTTCAGGCCAACGCCGGCCAGACCGTGCTGGGGGGCGCGCGCCTGGCGGCCGACCAGATCAACCGCGCTGGCGGCCTCCTGGGCTACAAGGTCGAGATCGTCGGCCTGGATGACGAGTCGGATTCGGACGTGGCGTTGGGCATCGCCGAAGAGGTGCAGGCAGCGCTGAATCGAGGCGACAAGGTGCTGGGTGTCATCGGCCATCTCAACAGCGGACAGACTTTGAACGCGATGGAGGTGTACAAGGATCTATCGCTGGTGGTCATCACCCCCACTGCCAGCGAGGTCAGCTTGACGCAGAAGGGTTACCAGAACTTTTTCCGGGTCAACGCCAACGACAACACACAGGCCCGGGTGGATGCCGAGTTCCTGGTCAACAATGTGGGCGCAAGGCGGGTGGCTGTGATCTATAATGACGACCCCTACGGCCAGGGGCTGGGACAACTGATCACGAACGAGCTGCAGGCCCTGGGCGCCGAGGTGGTCCTGGATCTCCAGGTTGGCGTGGAGCAGTCCACCTTTGCCGAAGAGATCCCCCAGATCGCGGCTGCCCAGCCCGACGCCATCTTTTATGGGGGCTACGAGGTCGAAGCGCCCTACCTACGCCTTGAGCTAGCTGAGGCGGGACTGGATGTTCCGTTCCTGGCCAGCGATGGGGCCTTTTTGGCGGCTACTATCGACGAAGCCGGCAGCGCGGCCGAGGGGATGTACGTCTCGGCCTTTGGTCCGAGACCCAAAGCGGCCGTCGACGAGACCTGGATCAAGGAGTACCAGGCCATCGAATTCCGGAATCCGGACACCTACAGCATCAATGGCTACAGCGCTCTGGAGGTGCTGGCGGAGGGTGTGAAGGCGGCCGACAGTTTTGATGCAGCCCAGGTCGCTAATGCGATCCGGGGCTTGGCCGAGGTCCAGACGCCGATGGGCAACTTGAGCTACGGCTCTGAAGGCGACCTAACAGACCAAAAGATCTATATCTTTCAGGTCAGGGAAGGAGATTGGGTACAGGTGTACCCAGAGGGCAGCTAGAGGGCTTTTGGACCGTTACCGGGCAACAAGGGCCGCCTGCAGAGGCGGCCTTTTGTGTGTTTGGGTAGCAAGAGGAAGGTAGACTCTCTCAATCGGCAAAGAGCTCGGGCCGGGTTCCCTGGGGCACGAGGATCGACAGTGCGCGGGGCACAACCACACAGTCAAGAGGTGTCGAGGCAAAGGGTTCGCCATCGACGTGGACGGCCATAGGACCCTCGGTTTCGATGCGGATGGATCGACCCCGATAGAAGCTGTGACGGGGATCGCGGACATGGAGGCCGGTGATGACCCCCAAAGCCGTCCGAATGGCTGAACCGAACCCGGTTCCTGAGAAGACATTGACGTCGAGCAAGCCATCATCCAGGCGGGCGTCAGAGGCGATGCGCACGACTCCACCGTACAGTTGCGAATTGCTGATGACAATGAGGATGGAGCGGCGGTAGATCCGCTCGTCGTCAATCCAGATGCGGGTCCGAGTCCCAACGAGGTTGGCTGCAGCCGTAATCCCAGAGATCACGTAGGCCAGCGCCCCGAGGCGCCGCTGATTGCGGGTTCGGGGCTCCATGGCATAGGTCACTTCGGCGTCGAGGCCGATGCCCATCCACTGCAAAAAGTAGCGGTCGTTCACCTTGCCCAGATCGATGCGACGCACCGCGCCGGGTATGAGGATCTTGACCGACTCGACGAGGGGCAGCCAGTGAAGAGGCGAGCGGGTGGGTAAGCCCAGCTCCCTGGCCCAGACATTGCCCGTGCCACCCGGCAGTACCCCGAGGGCAACACTACTCTCGGCCAGGCCGTTTATGACTTCGTTGATGGTGCCATCGCCCCCGACCACAAAAACCGCATCGAGGGCCTGCTCCTGCGCTTCTCTGGCCAGTTGTGTCGCTTCACCAGCCCGCTGGGTCTGATGCAGCGTTGTCTGCCAGCCGTGCTCCTCCAGATGGTTCAGAACGGCCGGCAGCTCGCGCCGCACGTCCCACGGCCCGGATGTAGGGTTGACGATCAGCTTGGATCGCATCACCTGTCCTGTCTAGTTCAGTCGAAATAAGTCCTGCCTGCAAGGCCCATCCTTCGACTTGGCCCCTCGACTTGCTCGGGGGCACCTCAGGATGTCTGTGGAATGAGAAGTACCTATGTCGAAAGAGTTCGTCCTTCGTGGCGTGACTGACTGCTTGACCCAGACATGCAGCCGTGGCCATTATACCAGACCTTCCTACCTTGTGCCAATCCCGCTTGTCACAAGTCGGGAGTTGGTGTAGAATATCGACCAGCAGCAGACGGTTTTTCCAGCTCTATCTCAAAGGCTGAAAGCACGATGAAATGAGCGAACAAGCGAAAGAATTGGCACCCGGTACGATCCTGGAGAGGCGTTTCCGCATTGTGGCAGAAGGGACTGCCCAGGATCTGGGAACTGCCTACCAGGCCTATGATATCCAACAAGGGCATCAAGTGTTCCTGCTGGTGCTAGATCCGCGCTGGGGGAGCGGGGAAAGGGCCCTGCGCCGCCTCGAGGCGCTGCAGAGAGCCGTGGCGGACCTGACTATTCCAGGATTGGTCCCCTATGAGCATGTAGGCATGGCAGAGGGACGTCTGTACGTGGTGCGCGCCCGCGCCGAGGAGCAAAGCCTGGCCGATCTGAGGCGACAGGGCAGCCGCATGGAGGTTGGCAGGGTCTTGGAGCTGGGCATCAAGATGTGCGAATCACTGGCCCCGGCCCACCGGGCCGGGTTTGTCCACGGCAGCCTGTCACCCCACAGCGTGTTGCTGGGCGCATTGCCCAACGCGGAGGCATCCGGAGAATACAACGTCACGCTGGCCGACGGCGGGCTCTTGCCCACACTGCATGGCGATGCGCTTGCCCAGGGCCGCCCGTGGGGTCGCAGCCCGTACCTCTCGCCCGAGCAGGCTGCCGGCGAGCAGGTAAACGCCGCTTCCGACGTATATGTTATCGGCTGCCTGTTGTACGAAATGCTCACCGGACGGCCCCCATTTCGCGCCAGCGACGAGATGGTACTGGCCCTGCAACATCTGCGCCACGAACCGCCATCGTTACAGGTCCTGGTCCCACATGTGCCGGCTGCCCTGGCAAAGATCGTGCACAGAGCGATGGCCAAAGAGCCGGCCGTCCGCTACCGGAACGCGGGCCAGCTTGCCTATATCCTCAAGGACCAGGTTGGAGGCCAACCAGCGGAACAGCCAGCCTGGGAACGCCTGGTCGTCCCGCCACCGCCTGTACCCTCTCAGGTTGCCGACTGGACTGACAGAGAGGTCTACGCCCTCGAAGATGAGGACGATTGGAGTGACGAACCGACGGGTGTGGATTGGCTGATGATCGGCCTGCTCGTTGCTGCCCTGATCGCGGTGCTGGGACTGATCCCACTATGGCGTACCGTGTACCGGCGCTATACGGGCCCTCCGTCCGCCTCGGCAGCCAGTCTGCGCACCTGCGTCGAGCCACAGGCCCTCGGAGCTGACCGCTTCAGCGAAGCAAGGCAGGTCGATCTCCCAACCTGGTGGCCACTACCCGAAGGGGAGGCGAACTTGGATTTCTTGGCCGTTATCTGGTATAATTCCAAGTCGGCACAGCCGGCTGGCCGGGTTGCTGCCCAAGCCAGGGTTGTGGCTTTCTCCAGGGACGATAGGATGATGTGTCGAAAGGGTATCCCGAACCGGGACACCCGCCTACAGGTTTCGGCGACAAGGTCCCAGTTTGGGAGTCCAGCTTACGGGTTTGAGGGAAAAAGTGTAGTAAACTGGGCGGGCAATGCGTAGTGGAGGCATGAGGTGAACGTGAACTGGCGAGGAGCGCTCGTGTACCTGCTCATCTTGATCGCGGCAGGCGCTCTGATTCTCGGCGTCTTTCCAATGGGCGAGACAGAGGAAG
The DNA here is from genome assembly GCA_050123055.1 of Anaerolineae bacterium. GTDB lineage: Bacteria > Chloroflexota > Anaerolineae > JAAYZQ01 > JAAYZQ01 > JASFHU01. The sequence continues at coordinate 1,574 of JASFHU010000221.1, read as the reverse complement.
AGATCCCAATCTCGCAGGTAGCCCAAGACGTCAACGATAGAGGTGTCAAATCGATCGCCGTCAAAGACAATGAGCTAGAGGTGACCTTTGACGACGATACGACTATCATATCCCGCAAGGAACAGGGCATCGATCTGCCGGAAAACTTGCTCGGTTTGGGTGTGACTGAAGAAAACCTGGAGCAGACAGATATCCAGGTTGAGCCGCCCAGCCCGTGGGGCGAATGGCTGGCCATCCTTGGCAGTTTCCTGCCCTTTGTCTTCCTGGCTGTGCTTTTCATTTTTTTGATGCGCCAAGCACAGGGCAGTAACAACCAGGCCATGTCGTTTGGCAAGAGCCGGGCGCGCATGTTCACCGGCGAAAAGCCGACCGTCACTTTTGACGACGTGGCAGGTGTGGAGGAGGCCAAGCAGGAGTTGTCGGAGGTGGTCGAGTTCCTGAAGGAACCGCAGAAATTTATCTCGCTGGGGGCGCGCATCCCCAAGGGGGTCGTCTTGATGGGAGCGCCTGGCACAGGAAAAACACTCCTGGCCAAGGCGGTCTCGGGCGAGGCAGGCGTTCCCTTCTTTTCGATCTCGGGCTCCGAGTTCGTGGAGATGTTTGTCGGCGTGGGGGCGGCGCGGGTGAGGGACCTGTTCGAGCAGGCCAAGCGCAATTCACCGTGCATCATCTTTGTGGACGAGGTAGACGCCGTAGGTCGCCATCGCGGGGCGGGATTGGGCGGTTCCCACGACGAACGGGAACAGACGCTGAACCAGATCCTGGTCGAGATGGACGGCTTTGGCACCGATACCAACATCATTGTGGTGGCTGCCACCAACCGGCCCGACATCCTGGATCCGGCACTGCTGCGGCCGGGCCGATTCGACCGGCGCGTGGTTCTCGATAGGCCCGACATCAAGGGACGCCATGGCATCCTGGAGGTACACGTCCGCGGCAAACCGTTGGACAGAGACGTGGATCTAGAGGTACTGGCCCGCCGGACACCCGGTTTCGTGGGCGCTGACATTGAGAACCTGGTGAACGAAGCCGCCATCCTGGCTGCCCGGCGCAACAAGAAGGCCATCGGCATGGAAGAGCTCGAGGAGTCGGTGGAGCGGGTCATTGCCGGTCCAGAGCGCAAGAGTCGTTTGATCTCTAGCGACGAAAAGGAGATCCTGGCTTACCACGAGGCTGGTCACGCACTGGTACAGAACAAGCTGCCCAACTGCGATCCAGTCCACAAGGTCTCCATCGTGGCCCGCGGGCTGAACCTGGGCTACACCCTGGCCCTGCCCGAGCAGGATCGCTACCTGTACACTAAGGACAAGTTCGAAGACGAGATCGCCGGGATGCTTGCCGGGCGGGCGGCCGAGGACCTGGTATACTCTGAGCAGTGGACCGGGGCCAGCGATGACCTCGAAAAGGCAACAAAGCTGGCCCGCAAGATGGTCACCACCTACGGTATGAGCGAGACACTCGGCCCCCTGACCTTTGGCGACCGGGACGAACTGGTCTTTTTGGGCCGGGAAATCTCCGAGCAACGAAACTATAGCGACGAGGTCGCACAAGAGATCGATCAAGAGGTACGAAAA
>JASFHU010000220.1:0-7041 GCA_050123055.1 Anaerolineae bacterium | reverse complement strand
TTCTCGGCAGCCACCGCGCTGTATGGGTCGTGGGTTTGCTCCTGATCGGGGTCGGAGTGCTGGTCGTGGCCCGGGGGCTAGTCCTGTTCCGGGCCGGAGTCGGCTTGCCTACCCTCACTCCCCCTCCCACCAGGCTGGGGGAACGGCTGATCCCGACGATGACAGTCCGTGCGGGGGAAGTTGTATCTTCTCCTCGACTACCCACGGGGACAGAGCCGGTGGTGCTTTCCGCCTCCGACACGGCTGTAGCTCCGACGGCATTGCCGACGCAGGACATTGTGACCCAGACCCCCAGTGCGACATCGGCAGTACCACACACCAGTACGCCAGATGCAGCGCCGGCGCCCAGCTCGACATCTTTGCCTGCTCCGACACCAATCGAGATGTCAGGGCTGTTTTCCCGACGCCAGCGGATCGGATTCGTGGCGCCCCTGGCCGATGTTGAGCAATACGATGCAGCGCGATTGGGCGCTGGTTGGTACCTCTCGTGCATCGACGGTGAGAATCCCCTTCAAGCGGCAGGGATGGAGTGTGCCCAATTTGCAGGGGTAACGGGAGGTGAATATTGGCCCAAAAGCGAGGGCCTGAAGCAGATGGCGCGCCGCTACCCCGGCCGGCTGTGGCTGGTGGGCAACGAGCCAGATGTCATCTGGCAGAGTAACTCAACACCTGCCGAGTATGCGCGGGCCTACCACGACATCCATCAGGCGCTCAAGGAGGCCGATCCGTCTTCCCAGGTGGCTATCGGAGGCATTTCCCAGGTGACCCCGCTCCGGTTGCGCTACCTGGAGGAGGTACTCGCTGCCTACAAGGCTGCCTATGGGCAACAGATGCCGGTGGACGTGTGGAACATTCACCTGGCAATTCTCCGTGAGGAGCGGGGTTCGTGGGGGGTGGACATCCCGCCAGGTCTGCCCGATGACACGGGTGTTCTGTACGAGATCGAGGACAATGCAGATGTCGAGATTCTGAAGGAACAGGTGGTGACCTTTCGCCGCTGGATGGCTGAGCGGGGGCTGCGTGAAAAACCCTTGATTGTGACCGAGTTTAGCGTGCTGATGCCTCCGGAGTATGGGTTTCCGTTCGAGGTAGTAAGGGATTTCATGCTCCAAGCGGCAGATTATTTGATAACTGCAACTGATGCGGAGCTGGGCCATCCGGCAGATGGCAATCGTCTGGTTCAGCGTTGGGCGTGGTACAGTTCTGCCGACGAGACCTACTATACCGGAAATCTGTTCGATCCCGACACCGGGCAGATGACGCCGCTTGGGAAGGTGTTCGCTGAATATGCAGCGGATTGGTAGCCATCCCATGCTCGAGCGCAGAGGTTCCCAACCCTTGCTATCCGCCCCGATTGTGGCGCAAAGCCGATCGTCGCCTGAAGGTGCTGGGTGCTGGTCATGATCGATTGGTGGGGACTCTTGACGAATACGCTCTGGGTTGTAGGTCTGGCCGTCGCCCTGGCGGCGTTTAGCATGGCGCACTACAGGGCTCGGACCGGGCAGGTCCCACTGCGGCAAAGGCTTCAGGGGATTGGATTCCAGTTTCCGTTTTGCGTGGGCATGCTACTGTTCGGTTTGGGGTTGTTGCTCAGTGTTCAAAACTGGTGGGAAAAGATAGCCGGAGGTTTGGTGGCGCTGGCTTTTTTGATAGAGGCGATTCGGCTTTGGAAGCGCCGGCCCACCGATCTACCACGGCCTTGAGAGCCTTGGATCCGAAAGATGAGGAGAAGTATGGCTAAAGGAGCCCTCAACAAATGGGTACTGGTGTTTGTCCTGCTGGTCACGCTGTTGTTCCGGCTTTTGGCTTGGGGTGTGGCTGAGGATGAAATCGTCCATGCTGGGCATCGGAACCAAACCATTCCCACGTTGACCCCATCGGGTGTGCCGACGTTGGAGCCCACCGAGGGGCCCACAGCACCTCCGCTCACCAGGCCGCCAGGTGAGCCTTCTGACACAGCGGTTCCTGTGCCCACGGCTACCCCTTCACCGGTACCGACGAGCCAGCCGACAGGTACCGCCGCGCCGGCGACGGCAACCGATGCTGGCACCGCAACGGAAGCACCGGAAGCCACAGCCACGCCGTCGGCTGGCAGCGAGACCCCTTTGCCAACTGAGCTTGCCACATTTACAGCCATGCCGACGCTCACCGGCAGTCCGACCCTTACGCTGGGAGCACCCAGTTCTTCGCCTACCGCTGAGGCACTGCCAGACGAACCGGCAGAGAGTACTCAGGAGGCCACTCCGCTCGTGCTGCCCTCAGGACGGACGCCTTCGCCGGTGGTGCCTTCAACCGCCTTGGTGGGGAGTGGTTTGCTCAACACGTCGTGCCTATGGTTGGGGGCTGGACTGCTCCTGATCATCGCCGGCATCGTAGTTCTGCTTCGCTGGCGGCGGTCTGCATAGAAAAAGGGTGCCCATCTCAGAAGATGGACACCCTCTTGTGCTGGGGGACAGGGATTTGAACCCCGACTAGACGATCCAGAGTCGCCGGTCCTACCGTTAGACGATCCCCCAACGACAGCGATATTTTAGCATACAAACACCGCGCTGGCAAATCCGCCGCCCAAGTCTGCGAGCTCTATCTACCCTTTTCTCTTCTGAGCTTTTTCGATCTTGGCCCAGGTATCCCTGAGTGTGAGTGTGCGGTTAAAGACCATCTGCTCGCCGGTCGAATCGGGATCGACGCAAAAGTATCCCATGCGAAGAAACTGGTAGCGGCTGCCCGGTTTCGCTTCGCCCAGACCGGGCTCGATCTTGCATGAGGTCAATGTCTCCAGGGAGTTTGGGTTCAGGTTGTCCATAAAGTCGCTTCCTTCCCCCACGTCTGTGACATCTGGCTTGACAAAGAGGTGATCGTACAGGCGGACCGTTGCGTCGAGTGCGTGTGCTGCCGAAACCCAGTGCAGCGTGCCCCTGACTCTGCGCCCGTCAGGCGTTGAGCCGCCACGCGATTCCGGGTCGTAGGTGCAGCGTAGCTCGATGACATTGCCGTCCTCGTCCTTGATCACCTCCTGGCAAGTGATGTAGTAGGCATTCTTGAGCCGTACCTCGCGACCGGGAGCCAGGCGGAACCACTTTCTTGGCGCATCCTCCCGAAAGTCCTGTTGCTCAACGTACAGCACGCGCGAGAAGGGAAGCTTGCGTGTGCCCATGCTTTCGTCCTCCGGGTTGTTGACGACCTCAAACTCCTCAACTTGGTCCTCCGGATAGTTGGTGAGGACCACGCGCAGGGGCCGGAGCACAGCCATCACCCGTTGGACCCGCTTGTTCAGATCCTCGCGGAGCAGGTGTTCGAGAAGGGCAATGTCGACCAGGCTTTCGTTCTTGGCCACGCCGATGCGCTTGAGGAAGGCTCGAATAGCCTCTGGTGTGTAACCTCGGCGCCGCATGCCGGCGATGGTTGGCATCCTCGGATCGTCCCAGCCGCTGACATGCCCTTGCTCGACCAATTGCAGCAGGTAGCGCTTGCTCAAGATCGTATAGGTCATGTTCAGGCGCGCGTATTCGATCTGGCGTGGGTGAAAGATGCCCAATTGGTCGAGGAACCAGTCGTAGAGTGGGCGGTGTTCCTCGTAGCCCAGGTCACACATGGAATGCGTGATCCCTTCGATAGAGTCTGACTGGCCGTGGGCCCAGTCGTACATTGGATAGATGCACCACTTGTCCCCGGTCCGGTGGTGGGCCGTGTGAAGGATGCGGTACATGACCGGATCTCTCAGGTTCATGTTCCCTGAGGCCATGTCGATCTTGGCCCGGAGGACCTGTTGGCCCTCTTTGAATTCGCCGACCCGCATGCGCTCAAAGAGATCGAGGTTTTCCTCAACCGAGCGGTTGCGGTATGGGCTCTCCCGACCAGGCACGCCAAAGGCCCCCCGGTACTCTTTGATCTCCTCCGGACTGAGGCTGTCCACGTACGCCTTGCCGTCTTTGATCAGTTGCACGGCCCACTCGTAGAGCTGGTCAAAATAGTCTGAGGCAAAGTACTCCCGATCCCCCCAGTCATAACCCAGCCAGCGGATATCCTCCTTTTGCGCTTCCACGTACTTGGCTTCTTCCTTGACGGGGTTCGTATCGTCGAACCGCAGGTTGCACAGGCCGCCAAAATCCTCTGCGATGCCGAACTGAATATTGAATCCCTTGGCGTGTCCGATATGGAGATAGCCGTTGGGCTCTGGTGGGAACCGGGTGTGCACGCGGTCATATCTGCCGTGGCTCAAGTCCTCAGCAACAGCCTCCCGGATAAAATCTGTGTAGCTGCTAGTTTCAGTGTCGGTCATGCTTGCCTCTCCCTTGTCGCTTCTTCTTCTCCGTGGTTATCCTCTTTTGGATCTGTCCGATAGGTCATTCTTCCAAGCAGGCCAGTGAATCCAGTGCGCGATCGATGCGGGCCAGGCTTTGCTCCCGGCCCAAGATGGCCAACGTCTCAAACAGGGGAGGCGCTACTTTTTTTCCGCTCACCGCGACGCGTATGATGCCCAGTAGCTGACCTACCTTGAGGCCGAGGTCGTCCGCCAGATTCCGCAGAGCTGGTTCAATTGCCTCAACTCCGAACCCTGGGAGACCTGCCAGGGTAGCCCTCGCCTGTGTGAGCGCATCCAGCGACTCGGCCGCATCCATCTTTTTGCCGACGAGCAGGCCAGCATCGTACTCTAGATCTTGCTGGAAGAAAAAGTCGAGCCAGGATGGGGCTTCATCAAGAGTTGTCAGACGCTCCCGGACCAACGGGACCATTGGGACTAAGTCCTGGGCGGTGGCTTCGAAGCCTGCCTCTGCCAGGAAAGGGACCAATTTGGCCGCCAGTTCGCCGGCCTCTAACTGCCGGATGTAGTAGGCGTTCATCGACTGCAACCGCTCATAAGAGAAGCGTGCTGGCGAGTTGTTGATACCCGACAGATCAAAGTAGTCGATCAACTCCTCCCGGCTAAAGACCTCGGTTCTGTCGTCATAGCTCCAACCCACCCGGGCCAGGTAGTTGACCATCGCTTCGGGCAGATAGCCCTGGCGGCGAAAATCGCGGATCTCGACACCGCCATGGCGCTTGCTCAGCTTGCCCTTGCCCGACGGAGCGAGAATCAGGGGCAGGTGGGCGTATATCGGAGCCTGCCAGCCGAATGCGTTGTAGAGCAGGATATGTTTGGGTACAGAGGGTAGCCACTCATCGCCCCGCATGATATGGCTGATCTCCATCAGGTGGTCATCCACCACGTTCGCCAGGTGGTAAGTTGGGAAGCCATCGCTTTTGAGCAGGACCAGGTCGTCCAGTGTTTTGTTATCCACCGTGATGGTGCCATAGAGAACATCGTGGAAGCTTGTCTGGCCCTCCAATGGAGCCTTGAGCCGGATCACCGGCTTGATGGCCTGGGACTCGTACTCGGCACGCTGCTCGGCGGTCAGACGGCGACAATGGCGGTCGTAGCCGACGTCCTGTTTGTTCTGCCGCTGTTCTGCTCGCATGGCTGCGAGTCGTTCGGGCGAGCAGTAGCACTTGTAGGCCAGATCTTCCCGGAGCAGCTGATCGGCATAGTGCTGGTACAGCCCCAATCGCTCTGATTGGTGGTAGGGGCCATAGTCACCGCCGCGCTCTGGCCCTTCATCCCAGTCCAACCCCAGCCAGCGCAGGCTGGCTGCTGCATCGGCTACGGCCTCCGGGTCGTAACGAGTGCGGTCTGTGTCCTCCACGCGCACGATGAACTTGCCGCCGTGGTGGCGAGCAAAAAGCCAGTTAAAGAGCGCTGTCCGCGCCGAACCCACGTGAAAGTAGCCGGTGGGGCTGGGCGCGATGCGGACGCGTACAGGTTTGTCGGTCACGAAATCCCTCCTCAGATAGCCCTGACAAGCAAGGGCGCAAAGATGCCTAGACGGACTCTGGCCCTCTTTGCGCCTTTGCGGTCCTGTTCTGGTGGCCCAAGTATACCACAAATCGGATAGAGTGCAACCCTATTCCTCGGGGATCTGAGCGAGCCTGGCTTCTATCGCCTCCCGCGTGGCGCCGCTGGTGATGATCCTGGGTGAGAAGCCCAGCGCAGACCAAAAGGCGTCCGCCTCGGTGTTCCCGGCCACATACCGTAGCGAGATGTCCTCCACCCCCTCGGCAGCAAAGAAATGACATAACCTGGCCACGAGCTGCCTGCCCACGCCAGCCCGCCGGTGGTCGGCGCGTACGAATGCCTGGTCCACCTGTCCTGCACGAGAAGGTGTGTAGCGATTGTTGACAATGATCCGGCCAAAGATGACGCCGACGACACCCTCCTCGAGGTGTTCAGCGACCAGGGCGCAGCAGTCCTTTCCCGCGAGCCGGCCTGCGATCTGCCCCTTCAGGTTCCTGCGGGCCTCAGGTTTCAAGCGCCATAGATGGGGGTTTGATGCTTCCAGATGATCCTGCAAGGCCTGCAGCAAACCAGCCAGCCGATCCAGGTCGGAGGCATCGGCCAGGCGGATGGTATACGGACCCTTGCGTTCGGTGCCGTGCTGTTGGGTGGGCATTCTCGCTGTACCTTGATGCTACCGGTGGTCGGCGCGGTCAAGCGAATGTGTCCCGGAGGGGTAGGTACTTGCCAGCTGGGGGCAGCTCCTCGTAACGCTGACTACGGATAGCATACGGCCTAATCGAATTCCAGCTTTTTGTGACGCATGGCAACGCTTTCGACCAAGCCCATGCTCAGCATCAACGTAAGGAATGAACTGCCGCCATAGCTTACGAATGGCAGCGGGATCCCTGTCACAGGCATGAGCCCCAAATTCATGCCAATATTGATCACGCTCTGAAAGAGGATCAGCCCTGCCACTCCAGCGGCGATAAGCCGTCCGAAGGTGTCCCGTGACCTTTCGGCGACGCGCAGTATCCGCCACAGCAGGATAAAGATCAGGGCCATCATTGCTATGGCACCCAGGAATCCCAATTCTTCAGCGGTCACGGCAAAGATAAAGTCGGTGTGGCGTACACGCAAGAAGTGAAGTTGACTTTGCGTGCCATGGGTCAGACCCTTGCCCGTCCAGCCTCCCGATCCGATACTGACCAGCGCCTGATGTACGTTAAAGT
>JASFHU010000219.1:0-7057 GCA_050123055.1 Anaerolineae bacterium | reverse complement strand
TGACAATCCGCTCCTGGAGGTCGCCCATCTCAGTGCCCAGCGTGGGTTGGTAGCCAACGGCACTGGGCATCCGGCCCAGCAGGGCCGATACCTCCGAGCCGGACATCACGAATCGAAAGATATTGTCGATAAAGAGGAGGACATCCAGACCTTCATCGCGAAAGTATTCGGCCATGGTCAGACCGGTCAAGCCCACCCTCAGCCGCACGCCAGGCGGCTCGTTCATCTGGCCAAAGACCATGGCCACACTGTCGATGACGCCCGAATCGCGCATCTCGTACCACAGGTCGTTGCCCTCGCGCGAACGCTCACCCACCCCAGAAAAGACCGAGTAGCCCTTGTGCACCGTGGCAAAGGTACGGATCAACTCCTGGATGATGACCGTTTTGCCCACACCAGCACCGCCAAAGACACCCGTCTTACCGCCTCGCGTAAAGGGCGCAATCAGGTCGATCACTTTCAGGCCGGTTTCCAGAAACTCGGGTCTGGTGACCTGTTCCTCAAAGGTGGGTGCAGGGCGATGGATGGGGTAGCGCTCCTCTGCTTCAACCGGGCCCGCGTTGTCGATCGGCTCACCCAGGACGTTAAAGATGCGCCCCAGTGTTGAGCGTCCCACCGGCACCGAAATCGGCTGGCCGGTGTTGACCACTTCCATGCCACGTCGCAGGCCATCGGTGGCGTCCATGGCCACGCAGCGGACCCACTCGTTGCCCAGGTGAGTCTGCACCTCGGCAACCAATCGCCCATCATCCCGCACGATCTCCACCGCATCATAAATGTCAGGCAGATCTCCGCCGGGGAATTCAATGTCTACTACAGGGCCCATGACCTGTACGACTCGGCCCCTGCTACCTTCAGCCATTAGTCCTCCTCAGGATTTCTTTCTCTCACTCTGCAAGTGAAACTTGGGTCCACCGCTATTCCAGGTTCTCGCCCGGCACGACCAGACAAGTGACGGTATCCCGGACCCCAGCCGCAGGCCGGATGTCATGCATCACTGCGGTCAGAATTTCATTAGTGCTGGCTGCCTCGATGGCGACGATTAGGTCATAGGGCCCGGTGATCATCTCCACCGACTTGACCATGGGGCTGATCCTTAGCGAGCTGTAGATCGACTTGGTCAAGCCTGGGGCGGTCCTAAGCAGTACGTACGCTCTTGAAGCCATCGTCCTTTCCCCCCAATTACGCCCTCACCTTGGCCAGCGCCTCGGCTCCGCCAGCAATATCGAGCATCTCCTTCGTAATCGCTTCCTGGCGGGCACGGTTGTAGGTCAAGGTCAGGTCGTCCAAAAGCTCCAGCGCGTTCTCGGTGGCGTTGCGCATGGCCACCATCCGGGCGCTGTGCTCGCTGGCCAGGGCTTCCAAAACCGCCTGGTAAACCTGCAACTCTGTGAATCGGGGCAGCACCGTATCCAAAATGGTGCGTGGGTCCGGTTCATAGATATACTCGGTCGTCTCCTGCACCGGCTTTTCGCCACGATGTTCCGAAACAGGAGTCACCCCCAATTGCAACGGGCGGATAGGCAACAGTTGCCAGATCGCCGGTCGCTGGTTCAGCGTATTGATAAAGTCGCTGTGGGCCAGGTAGACCACGTCGTACCGGCCAGCAATGAACCCATCCATGACTGTGTGCGCAATGGGCGTGATGTCCAGCAAGCGCGGTTGGGGCGGCAGATCCGAGAACTCGGCCACGATGGTCTTTCCCATGCGCCACATCGCGTCACGACCGCGCTTACCAACTGCGATCAGCTCGACCGGGTACGGCAATTCGGATATAAAGCGTGATGCAGCCTGGATCATGTTGTGGTTGTAGCTTCCGCATAGACCCTTGTCGGCTGTGATGAGCACGATCCCGACCGTTTTGATCTCCTCCCGGATCTGCAACAGCGGGTGGACACTCTCATCGACCCCCCGTTGTGCCGACAGGTTGCTCAGTACTTGCCACGCTTTCTCGGTGTAGGGACGGGTAGCCAGCACCTGCTCCTGGGCACGGCGCATCTTGGAGGCGGCCACCATCTGCATGGCCCGCGTCACCTGCGATATGTTCTTTACGCTGCGAATCCGGCGCCGGATCTCTCGTGTATTCGGCAACAGTCAACTCCTTGTGGCGCTAGCTGCTCTCTACCAGCTTCATATCAGTCAGGCTTGGAGTCCAGGATCAACGTCCGTTCCTCGCTGTGTGCGCTAATGTCTATGCCTACCGGCTTGCCGTTCTCGTCTTCGCCTGTCTTGCGCACAACCCGAACCCACCAATGGACCATCCCCTTGCCGTATTCCGCCGGTGGGTGGAAAGGAGCCAGGAATTCGGCTTCGGCCAGGTACTCGTTCTCCCTGGTATAGACATAGTCTCCGTACCACTCCTGTCCCTCCGCCTCAGGGCGGCGTTCAAGATGCAGGTGGTAGTACTCATCCTCGCCCAGATCGCCCACCGAGCTCCAGGTGAGCAGAACGGTATTCTTCCACGAGACGGGCCTTGCGTCCGGCGGCTCCAGCAGCGCTGGTGGCGGGTATCGGAAACCCTCGACATCTGGCGTATCCGTAGGCGGAGGCGGCTCCATAGTCGGTGCAGCTTCCCCAGTCGGTTCTTCAGTTGCGGCCGCGCCCTCAGTTGGGCTCTCCGCCGGGGCCTCTGTAGCCTTTGCCTGTTCTGCTGGCGTGGGTGTGGCCACAATGATCCACGGAGTTTGGGTCGGCTGCACCTCTGCCGGTACCTCAGACCCCGCAGTGGCCGTGATAATGACGATCCAGGGTGTCTGTGTCGGCGGTGGTTCAGTCGGCTCTGGCGTGGTGCCACAACTGGCCAGGACGCCAGCCAACACGAGCAGCGCAACCAGCACCAACAGAAGCTGCCTCATGCTAGTATGCCACCGTCGCCTTAAAGTCCATAATGGCTTGTTTGAGTGCTTCCTGGGTCTCCTCGCTCATCTTTTCCCCGCCAGCGACCGTCTGGAACAGACTCGGGTGGCTGTCCTTCATGTAGCGCAGGAAAGCTGTTTCAAAGTCGCTCACCTTACGCAGCTCGACATCATCCAGAAACCCATTGGTCACGGCAAAAAAGATCAGCACCTGATCGGCCAACGGAACCGGCGAGTACTGTCCCTGCTTCAGCACCTCCTGGACGCGCAAACCCTGTTCCAACTGGCGGCGAGTAGCCTCATCCAGGTCTGAGCCAAACTGTGCAAATGCGGCCAGCTCGCGAAAGGCAGCCATGTCCAGTCGCATGCGACCCGCGACCTGCCTCATGGCCGAAGCCTGGGCTGCACCGCCCACGCGCGACACACTGAGACCGGCGTTCACCGCCGGGCGGATACCGGCGTAGAAAAGGTCGTTCTCTAGGTAGATCTGGCCATCGGTGATCGAGATGACGTTGGTCGGGATATAGGCCGACACGTCGCCTGCCTGAGTCTCGATCACGGGCAGAGCCGTCAGCGAGCCGCCGCCATAGTCGGGGTGCAACTTGGCGGCCCGCTCCAACAGGCGCGAGTGGAGGTAGAAAACGTCGCCCGGATAGGCCTCGCGTCCTGGCGGCCGGCGCAATAGCAACGACACCTGCCGGTAGGCCCAGGCGTGCTTGGACAGGTCGTCGTAGATGATCAGCGCCTCTTTGCCCTTTTCCATGAACTCTTCGCCCATGGCGCAACCGGCATAGGGGGCGATGTATTGCAGGGTGGCCGGGTCCGAAGCCGAGGCGGCGACGACGATGCTGTGTTCCATCGCATCGTGCTCCTCCAGCGTGGCAACCACCTGCGCCACCTGGGCCATCTTCTGGCCAATGGCGACATAGATGCAGATCAGGTCCTTGCCCTTCTGGTTGATGATGGTGTCGACGGCCAGGGCCGTCTTGCCCGTCTGCCGGTCGCCGATGATCAGCTCGCGCTGACCCCGGCCGATGGGGATCATCGAGTCGATGGCCTTGATGCCGGTCTGCACCGGGGTGTCCACGCCCTTTCGCGTTACCACGCCTGGCGCGATCCGCTCGATGGGCCGGTACTGGTCGAAGGCGATGGCTCCCTTGCCGTCGATCGGCTGGCCCAGCGCGTTGACCACGCGGCCGACGAGGCCCTCGCCCACCGGCACCGAGACAATGCGCCCCGTGCCCTTGACCGTGTCACCCTCTTCGATGCCGGTGTACTCGCCCATGATGATGATGCCCACGTTGTCGGCTTCCAGGTTAAAGGCGAGTCCCATGATCCGCTCGTTCCGGTCCGGCTTGGGCGGAAACTCCACCAACTCCATGGCCATCACGCCGGCCAGGCCGTCGGCGCGGGCGATGCCGTCTCCCACCTGGATGACCGAGCCCACATCAACCGCTGCCAGCGGGGCTTCAAATTCCTCGATCTGTCTTTTCAGAATCGCCGTAATGTCTTTGGCTTGCAGGGCCATTTACGTCTCCTAAAGTCAAAGCGTACTGTGCCAAATGTTAAGGCACGGTAGGTGAACACCACTCCTTCACGTCCAACACACCACGTCCTACCTGCTCCTGGTAGCATCCAGCAGGTACGCACACCATCTGGTCGATTCGCCGGGCGGTCTCGTCTCAGATCTACGAGCCTGTTGGTGGACGGTACCTTGGAAGTTGTCCAAAAACAACTTCCAAGCTTTGTCCGCTAATCGTCGTGTACAAGGTACAAAGTTATTGACGGACAAAGCCTTATGCTGTCAAACGATCTCGCAACGCAGCCAGCTTTCCAGAGACGCTTCCGTCGATCACCTGGTCGCCGACGCGTAGATACACGCCCCCGATCAGAGACGCGTCCACGTGAAACTCGAACTCCAGGTCTGGGCCAAAGCGCTCTGTCAACTTGGCGCGCATCGCATCCTTCTCAGCCTCGGTAAGCGGAACGGCGCTTGTCACGCGAGCCATCTTGAGCTCTGGACGCCGGCGTACCAGCAGATCGAACTCGAGCAGGATTGCGTCTAGTTGCTCGAGTTGGCCGGCTTCTAACAAAGTGCCCAAGAACCTGCGGACATCCGCAGTCAACGGTCTTGGCACTGCCTGGCTCAAGCTCTGCAACTTGTCCTGGGTCGTGGTTTGGGGGTCGTCAAGCGTAGCACGCAGGGCCGCATCTCCCCTTACAACCCGTTGGACGTTGCCCAATTGATCGAGCCAGGGTTCGAAGGCCAGATCATAGATCGCGGCAGCGTAATCTTGTGGTCGGGCTTGTACGCTCACTTGAGTTCCTCAGTCTGCTCCAGGAAATCAGCTACGAGCTGGCGCTGGCGCTCCTCATCGAGAGTCTCGCCGATGACCTTCTCCGAGATGGACAAGGAGAGGTCCGCCACCTGCTGGCGCAGGTCTGCCATAGCCAATTCCCGCTCGCGGGCGATCTCTTCTTTGGCCTTCTCGATCTGCGCGCGGGATTCTTCGCGGGCCGTTTCCAGGATCTCCTGGCGGGCCTTCTCGCTCATCTGTGTCGCCTGGGCAATGATCTCCTGTCCCTCTTTACGTGCTTCGGACATGCGCACCTCGAACTCTTGTTCGATCTCGGCGGCCCGCCTCGAAGCCTGTTCTGCATCTTCAAGCCCCTTCTTGATGCGTGCCGAGCGCTCGTCCAGCATGCGGAGTATCGGCTTGTAGGCCACGAAATAGAGCAGCACAGCTAATAACGTAAAGTTGACGATCTGGGAAACCAGATAGCCCAGATTGATGCCTAGTGCTTCCAAGCGTCAACCTCCTTGGGTGTTGACTCTCAATTCTGGATCCTGGATTGTCTATGCCCATCTGGGCAGGTACAATCTCAAGTCGGGCTCCAAAGTCGAGAGTCGCTAGACGAACTTGATGATCAGTGCGACGACCAGGGCATAGATGGCGACAGCCTCGGTAAAAGCCAGGGCCAGAATGAATGGCACAAAGAGCTGGTCGCTAGCTTCGGGGTTGCGCCCCAAAGCTTCCATTGCCTTGGATCCGATCATGCCCAGACCAATGGCCGGACCAATGGCGCCGATTCCGATAGCAATGGCCGTTGCCAACAGCCGCATGCTCTCAACTTCCATTTGTGTAATCCTCCTTGAGTTGATTTTGGATCATAAACTGAGACTACTCCCAACTTCAGACAGTCCGAACCTGGCTAGTGTTCTTCGCCGTGACTGGTGGTAGCTACCAGGAAAAAGGCCACAGCGAGCATCATGAACACCAGGGCCTGCACAAAACCGACAAAGATCTCCAACCCATAGAAAGGCAGTGAAATGATGTACGGGATCAGAAAGGCCATCACCCCCAGGAGCACCTCGCCGGCAAAAATATTGCCAAAAAGACGGAAGGAGAAGGACACAACCTTGGCAACCTCGCTGATCATTTCGACGACGCCAATAAAGATGTCGATCAGGCCCATGCCAAAGGCGCCAATACGCCCCGCACAGCCCAGCCCTTTTTTGGTGAAGGCTTTGATAACACCGCCCACGGCGATGAACTTGCCGAAATAGCCGATGCCGAGCGCTTGTACGCCAAAGTATTGGGTCATGAACACTGCTACCAACGCCAGGGCGATGGTCACGTTCAGATCCGTGGTTGGCGCTCGGAACATGGGGATCACGACATAGGGCTCCTCATGACCTCCGTGGGCGCCCTCTCCGTGGCTATCCTCCTCTTCCTCCACCCAGATACCCATCGTCTCCGAGTCGTTCAGCCACTTTACGGGATGTCCATGTTCGCTGTGGTGGAGTGGCCCCCAGCCGCCATACAGCGGCGTGAGCCCCAGCCAGTTGGAGGTGATGATGAACAGAAAGAGGGTCGCCACGATGGGGAAGAATTTGGACGCCAACTTGGAGCCGGCCGCACCCTCGATCAGGTTGTAGAGTGCCTCCACGACCATCTCCAGCGCGCCCTGCCACCGACCAGGGATCTCTTTTCTCTTGCGGGTGATGGCCCACGTGCCCAGGATCAAAACCAGCATGGTGAACCAGGACGACAGAAGCGTGTTGGTGATCGTAAAGCCAAACAGATCAAAGACAGGTTCAGCCGCGATCGAGATTTCGGGGATGATCACTCCGGGGATAGGCAAAAGGTTCAGGATGACTAGCGCGCCGATGATGATCAGCGTTGGCACCAGCACTTTGC